>NZ_JAPCIT010000010.1:0-169336 GCF_027707385.1 Aeromonas sp. QDB54
CAGAAGAGCTAAGAAGTTGCTTGAGGTACTGGGTTGCATTGATAATAGTCATGGCTTCGGGCGTGTCGGTTTTTTTTGGCGATTAAATCAGATCACAAACGAAGCCTTTTTTCTATCTATTTCAATTGGTTGTAGCTAAAGATCCTGTACATGTGTTGGGCTTCGCTGCGTTCTGCGCCAACCTACAAAAAGCCAAGCTACCGCCCCTGAGTTACAGCCCCCAGTTCGCTGCTGTTAACCTGCGAGATAGCAACAATCGCTTTCATGGCGTTCTTCCGAGAGGTTGATTGTCATTCGGGTATTTTAAGGGGGAGGGTGGCGCGTTGAGAAGCGTGTTTTTGCGGGAATCTGTGTTGGATCAATAAATTAGTCATTGAGGCGTGGGGTGAGAGAGCAGCTCATTTGGCAGGGAATCCAAAGCAGCCCTCACCCCAGCCCTCTCCCGGAGGGAGAGGGGGCAAGACGCCCAGAGCTGCAAGCGAGATAAAAAGAAAGGGAGCCGGTCAGGCTCCCTTTGATGTGGTGATGCAGCGATACACCTATGAGTAAGGCTGATATGCAGCCGGATCACTACGGCTAATGGCATTTGACCAATGCCATCCCCTTATCGATTGGTCGCCGCCTTCATCCCTTCCACAAACTCCTTCAGGCGAGTGAGCATATGCTCCGGGTTCTGGTGGTGGGTCTCGATGATCTTCACCACGGCGGAGCCGGAGATGGCACCGGCGGCGCCAGCGGCGATGGCTTCACGGACCTGAGCCGGTTCGCTGATGCCAAAGCCGAGCAGGGCGGGGGGGGCATTGAACTCGCGCAGGGTATTGATCAGCCCCTCCACCGGCATGCCGGCCTTGGTCTCGGCACCGGTCACACCGGCGCGGCTCACCAGATAGGTGTAACCATTGCCAAGCTCCGCCACCTGTTTCAGGGTCTCGGCATCGCCATTGGGCGGGGCGATAAAGATGCTGTCGATGCCGAACTTGTCGGCGGCCACTTTGTAGGGAGCGCACATCTGCACCGGCACGTCGGCCACCAGCACCGAATCCACGCCCGCCTGCCGGCACTTCTCGTAGAAACCGTCAATTTTGCGCACATAGACCAGGTTGGCGTAGACCAGCAGGCCAATGGGCAGCTGCGGGTACTTGGCGCGGATGCGGCCGAGCAGCTCGAAACAGTCGTCCGGGGTGGTGTGGCTGGCAAAGGCGCGCAGGGCGGCGCCCTGAATGGTGGGGCCGTCCGCCACCGGATCCGAGAAGGGAATGCCGAGCTCGAGGGCATCGGCGCCCCCTGCGACCAGCGCATCGACGATGGCCAGCGAGAGTTCGGGAGTGGGGTCACCCAGCATCACGAACGGCACAAAGGCGCCCTGATTGGCCGCGTCCAGACGGGAGAAGAGTTGTGCGTAACGGTTCATGACAAGGTTCCTTCTTTCTCGAAAATGTCAGCCACGGTGAAGATATCTTTGTCGCCACGGCCGGAGAGGTTGACGATGAGCACCTGCTCTTTTTCCGGTTCACTGCGGGCCATCTTGAGGGCGTGGGCCAGCGCGTGGGAGGACTCCAGCGCGGGTATGATGCCTTCGGATTTGGCCAGCTCCTGGAAGGCGTCCAGCGCCTCCTTGTCGGTCACCGAGGGGTACTCGGCGCGGCCGATGGCGGCCAGGTGGGCGTGCTGCGGGCCGACGGAGGGGAAATCCAGCCCTGCTGAAACGGAGTAGGACTCCTGAATTTGACCCTGATTGTCTTGCATCAGGTAGGAGTGCATGCCAAAGAAGACCCCCTTGCTGCCGTGACCGAGCGGCGCGCCGTGCTCACCGCTCTCGATGCCGTGACCGCCCGGCTCGACGCCGATGAGGCGCACCGACGGCTCATCGATAAAGTCGGCAAACATGCCGATGGCGTTCGAGCCGCCGCCGACGCAGGCGATCACCGCATCGGGCAGCCGCTCCTCCTTCTCGAAGCACTGGGCCTTGGCCTCTTCGCCGATCATCTTCTGGAACTCCCGCACGATAGTGGGGAAGGGGTGCGGGCCGGCGGCGGTACCGAGCAGGTAGTGGGCTGACTCGTAGTTGGCGGCCCAGTCGCGCAGCGCCTCGTTGCAGGCATCTTTGAGGGTGCTGGAGCCTGAGTGCACCGGGATGACGGTGGCACCCATCAGCTTCATGCGAAATACGTTGGGCTTCTGGCGCTCGCAATCCTTGGCACCCATATAGACCCGGCACTTGAGGCCGAGTAGGGCGCAGGCCAGCGCAGTCGCAACGCCATGCTGACCGGCACCGGTCTCGGCGATGATCTCTTTCTTGCCCATCCGCTTGGCCAGCAGCGCCTGACCCAGCACCTGGTTGGTCTTGTGGGCACCGCCGTGCAGCAGGTCTTCACGCTTCAGATAGAGGCGGGTCTTGGTGCCCTTGGTCAGATTGCGGGTCAGGGTGAGCGGGGTCGGGCGACCGGCATACTCGGTCAGCAGGGTCTGAAATTCGGCGATAAAGGCCGGATCATCCTTGGCATCGACGAAGGCCTTCTCCAGCTGGAGCAGGGCGGGGATGAGGATCTGGGGCACATACATGCCGCCAAATTCACCAAAAAACGGGTTGAGCAGGGTCATGGTTTCTTCCTTATACCTTGAGTCGAAAACGGAACATCAATTACGAAACAGTGATTCAGTAGTGGCCTCACAGGGCGCGCTTACAGTTGGCGCAGTGCGCCGAAGGCAGCCGCCAGCTTGTGCGCATCCTTCTGGCCCGGGGCACTCTCTACCCCGGAGTTGAAATCAAGGCCGAGGCAGCCCACTTGCGCGGCTTGCAGGGCATTGTCGGGGTTGAGGCCCCCCGCCAGCATCAGCTTGGCTTTATCGAGATGGGCCAGCATGGCCCAGTCGAATGCCTGACCGGTGCCGCCGCTCTGGCTCCCCACTTTGGTATCGAGCAGCAGCCGATCCGCCGGATAGTCGAGGGCGGGCAGCGGCTCGCCGCTTGTGACTCCAACTGCCTTCCAGATCTGGCAGCCAGCCGGCAGCAGCGCGCGCAGTCCCTCGATATAGGCGGCGTCTTCATCACCGTGCAGCTGCACTGCGGTGAGCCCCAGCGCTTCCACCGTCTTGACGATGGTGGCGGGCTGGGCATTGCGAAATACCCCGACGTAAGAGAGCGGCGCGCCCGCCATCACGGCGCGAGCGGCAGGAATGTCCACATAGCGCGGGCTTTTCGCCACAAAGATAAGGCCACCGAATACCGCGCCCGCCTGATGGGCTGCAATGGCGTCTTCGGCGCGGGTGAGACCGCACACCTTGTTCTGGCCCAGAGTGAGCTTGCGCACCGCAGCCTCCAGATCCGGCTCGGCCATCAGGGATGAGCCCACCAGAAAGCCCTTGGCGTGGTGGCGCAGATCCGCCACCTGGGCGCGGTGGTTGATGCCGGACTCGCTGATCACCACCCGATCGCTTGGAATGTCTTTGGCGAGCTGCTTGGTGCGGGCGAGATCGACGCTCAAGTCGCGCAGGTCCCGGTTGTTGATGCCAATCACCGGCGCCCCCAGCGCGATGGCGCGGGTCAGCTCCTCCTCGTTGCTCACCTCGGTCAGCACGCCAAGGCCCAGCTCTTTGGCGACTGCGAACAGGGCGCGATAGCCCTCGTCGGTGAGCACCGAGAGCATCAGCAGGATGGCATCCGCCTGATAGTGGCGGGCCAGATAGACCTGGTAGGGGTCAATCATGAAATCCTTGCAGAGCACCGGCTGGCTGACGCGGCTGCGCACCCTCGGCAGGAAGGCAAAATCCCCCTGAAAGAACTTCTCGTCGGTCAGCACCGAGATGGCGGTGGCGTATTTGCCATAGATGTCGGCGATGGCCTCCGGGCTGAAATCGTCGCGGATCAAGCCCTTGGAGGGGGAGGCCTTCTTGCACTCCAGAATAAAGCGGGTGGAGCCCGCTTTGAGGGCCCCGACGAAATCCCTATCGCTTGGGGTCAGCGTGCTCTGGAAGCTCTCCAGCGGCTGGGCCAGCTTGCGGGCGGCAACCCACTCCTGCTTGGCCGCCACGATTTTGCCGAGAATGGTCTGGCTGATGGAGGCCATGTTCAGAAAAGCATGGGGGGCAATAAGGTCTGACATCTCGTTATCCTTGCGAAGCTGGTTATTGCCGGTTGGGCGTTCTGAATGACTGCTGTGCAGAGTCGTGGCTGACATCATGCCTCCTGATGACTCAGGGTGGCGAGCCGAGCGGCGAGCTCCGCCGTCTTGCCGCTTGCCAGCACCGCCAACACCTGGGCGGCTGCGCTCTTGAGATCCTTCGCCTTGCCCGCCATCAGCAGCAGCGGCGCCACATTGGCGGCGATGGCGGCGTTGTGGGCCGGGGTGCCACGCCCTTCCAGAATGGCGGCGGTGATGGCGCGGTTCTCTTCCGGCTCCCCACCTTGAATGGCGCTGACCGGATAGGTCTCCAGGCCAAAGTCAGCCGGGGTGAGCAGAAACTCGCGGATCTCGCCGTCACGGATCTGGGCCACCTGGGTCGGGCCGTGGATGGCAATTTCATCCAGCCCGGCGCCGTGCACCACCATACCGGTTTTCAGCCCCAGTGCCAGCAGGGTTTCGGCGATGGGGCGCACCAGCTCGGGGGCATAGACCCCCATCAGCTGATAGGTGGGGCGAGCCGGGTTGATGAGCGGCCCCAGCACATTGAACAGGGTGCGGGTCTTGAGGGCTTGGCGCACCGGCATGGCGTGGCGCACCCCGGCGTGATACTGGGGGGCGAACAGGAAGCAGATGCCAAGCTCGTCCAGACAGCGGCGCGCCTGCGCCGGGCTCATGTCGAGCTTGATGCCCATCTTGTCCAGCAGATCGCTCGAACCCGACTTGCTCGAGACCGAGCGGTTGCCGTGCTTGGCCACTTTCAGGCCGCAGGCGGCAGCGACCAGCGCCGAGGTGGTGGAGACGTTGATGGTGTTGAGGCCATCGCCACCGGTGCCGACGATATCGCAGAACTCGTAATCCGGACGCGGGAAGTCGCGGGCTTCCGCCAGCAGGGCCTCGGCGGCGCCGGCGATCTCCTCCGGGGTCTCCCCCTTGATCTTGAGGGCGGTCAAGAGACTGGCGAGCACGATGGGATCCACTTCGCCACGTACCACCTGGCCGAAGGCGTCGCGGGTACTTTCACGGCTCAGAGACTGACCCTGATAGAGGGTGTTGAGATGATGATGCATGTTGGTCTCCTTACCGCACACTGCTTTCTGGACGGGTGATGTGGGCGAGCGCCTGGGTCAGCAGACGGGCCCCTTCCGAGGTCATGATGGATTCCGGATGGAACTGGAAGCCCAGCACCCGCTCATCCTGCTGCTCGATGGCCATGGGCATGCCTTGATAGTGGGCAATCACCGTCAGCTCTTCCGGTACATAGGTGGCGACCAGCGAGTGGTAGCGTGCCACCGGCAGCGGGCTTTGCAGCCCCGCGAAGGCGCCGTGGCCGTTGTGCTCAATCAGGGAGCGCTTGCCGTGGACGATTTCGCCCGCCGCGCCGACGGTGCCGCCGTAGGCTTCGCACAGGGCCTGATGGCCGAGACAGATACCGAGGATGGGCACCTGACCGCGGGCCAGCTTGATGAGGTCGATGAGGCAACCCGCCTCATGGGGGGCGCCCGGCCCCGGCGAGAGCACCAGCACGGCGTCTCCTTCACAGGCAGCGATCTCGCTCATGATGCGGCTCGCCGGCAGGCTGTTGCGGTAGATCCGCACCGGATAGCCGAGGGAGCGGAACTGGTCGACGAGGTTGTAGGTAAACGAGTCGAAGTTGTCGAGCAGGAAGATGTTAGTCATGGCTCACGTCCTTATGTTGCTCCTGCTGGGCGCTCAGGGCTTGCAGGGAGGTGCCATGGCTGGCTGCGATGGCGGCCAGCACGGCTGCCGCCTTGGCGCGGGTCTCGTCCGCCTCGGCCTGGGGCTTGGAGTCATAGACCACGCCGGCACCGGCCTGCACGTGTGCCACACCCTCTTTGACAAAGGCGGAGCGGATGACGATGCAGGTATCCATCTCGCCGGCGCCGTTGATGTAGCCGACCGCGCCGCCGTAGCTGCCGCGGCGTTTGCCTTCCACCATGCGAATGAGCTCGCTGGCGCGGATCTTGGGCGCGCCGGTGAGGGTGCCCATGTTCATGCAGGCCTGATAGGCGTGCAGGGCGTCAAGGTCGGCGCGCAAGGTGCCGACCACCTTGGAGACCAGGTGCATCACGTGGCTGTAGCGATCCACTTTCAGCAGCTCCTTGACGTAGCGGGTGCCCGGCTCCGAGATGCGGGCGATGTCGTTGCGGCCCAGATCCACCAGCATCAGGTGCTCGGCCACCTCTTTCTCGTCCTGACGCAATTCCAGCTCGATGCGGCCGTCGAGATCCCGGTTGATGCTGCCATCGGGGTTGAAGCCGCGGCGGCGGGTACCGGCGATGGGGTACATCTCCACGTCGCGGCTGGTGGCGCAGAATTTCACCGCGCTCTCCGGCGAGGCGCCAAACAGTGTGAAGCCCTCGTCCTGCACGTAGAACATGTAGGGGCTGGGGTTGGTTTGCTTGAGGCGGCGATAGGCGGCGACGGGGCTGGGGCAGGGCAGGGAGAAGCAGCGGGACGGCACCACCTGGAAGATGTCACCGCGGCGGATAAAGCCCTTGAGCTTCTCCACCTCGGCGCAGAACTGCTTGTCGCTCTTGTCCACGCTCATGCCGCCGGCGAGAGCCGGGGTGGCCGGAGCCTGCGCGGGGGCTTGCTGGCAGGCGTGCTTGAACTGGGCGAGGCGCTCGCTCAGGCGGTGGTATCTGTCCTCCACCCGGCTCTCGTCGCTGTCACCGCCGAAGATGCAGGCGAGCAGCGCAGTGGAGCGTGCGATGTGGTCGATGGTGATCAGGGTCTCGGCCACGTAGAAGCAGTAGTCGGGGCAGTCGTTGCTCCCCTGTGGTACCTCGGGCAGATCTTCAAAGGAGGCGATGAGGTCGTAGGCGAAGCTGCCAGCCATAAACAGGGCTTCTTTGCCGAGTTGGCAATCGAGCTCCCGCTGCAGGGTGCGCAGCACGTCCAGCACGCTGATCCCCTTGAGGCGGCTGTCTTCGTCCTGCTCCCGATCGGAGGCCGGGAAGTCGAGCTGCAACTCGCCGGCCACCATGCTCTGGGCAACGGCGGCGGGCAGACGCTCGGCCAGCAGGCTCTGCAGCTGGGCGCCGTTGTCGTTCAGGCTGCGCACCCGCACGGTGCGGCCACGGCACTCGATACGCAGGCAGGCGTCCACCAGCAGCAGGCTCTGTTTGCCGGCCTTGGAGTCGATCTCGACCGATTCCAGCAGCAGGTTGTTGGGGCGACCCTGGCAAAGCTCGCTGTAGAGTGCCAGCGGATCGGCCACATAGGGGGCGTTGAGGGTGAGGGTATCGAATTCACCCAGAGGAAGGCGATGGCTGGCTGTCATAGTGCGTTCCCTTGCGTGTGATGCTGTTTACCGATGTTCATGACGTTGAATTCCTTGAAAATTTAATGGGTCCGGGGTGGCTGGTTCAGGGGCGCCATCGCCAGGTCAGGTTGCTTGTCTGAATTCTCGGTTTCATCACAGGTCCATTTGCCGGATAATAAAAAAGCCCGCTGGGGTCAGCGGGCTTTTTCTTTGGGTTCTTTATTTGCTGTCAGATTTACAGGTACAGCAACGACCACACGCCCGCATGTCAGGGAGTGTGCCACCACCAGATGGTCAGGATGGAAGTCGTTTGCATGATAAAGTCCTGTAAAAAGATGTTTGCAATGAAGTGCCTACAGAAAACGATAAAGCCGCGGCCAAGTCAAGTCGCTTTTTAGCCTTCTTTCACCGAATGTGTACCCATGGTGACCTGACCACGAGAGCGGAATAATCTGATGAGATTCGATCTACACTGCCATACCACGGCCTCGGATGGCGTGCTGAGCCCCGCCGAACTGGTGCGCCGCGCCGCCGCACAAGGGGTCGAGGTGTTAGCAGTCACTGACCACGATACCCTTGCCGGGCTTGATGAGGTGCGCCGTACCATCGATGCCGAGCAACTGCCGCTGCGGCTGGTGAGCGGAGTCGAGATCTCCACCGGCTGGGAGCATCACGAAATTCATATCGTGGCGCTGGGGGTGGATGAAAAAAATCCGCAGCTGGTGGCGTTTCTGGCCGGCCAGCTGGCTCGTCGTGAGGCGCGCGCCCAGGAAATAGGGCGTCGTCTGGAGAAGTGCCAGCTTCCCGGCACCTATGAAGAGGCCAAGCAGCTGGCTGGCGACGCCGCCGTGACCCGGGCCCATTTTGCCCGGGTGCTGATGGCGCGCGGGGTGGCCGATACCATGCAGAAGGTCTTCAAAAAGTACCTGAGCCGGGGTAACAAGGGCTATGCTCCGGCCGAGTGGCCCGAGATGGGCGAGGCGATCAGCGCCATTCACGCCGCTGGCGGCCTGGCGGTGTTGGCCCACCCGAGCCGTTACGAT
This sequence comes from Aeromonas sp. QDB54, assembly GCF_027707385.1. NCBI lineage: Bacteria > Pseudomonadati > Pseudomonadota > Gammaproteobacteria > Aeromonadales > Aeromonadaceae > Aeromonas > Aeromonas sp. QDB54. Next base: position 8,454 of record NZ_JAPCIT010000010.1, read on the forward strand.
CTCACCGCCAAGTGGATCAAGCGGCTGCTGGTGGCCTTCAAGGCGGCCGGTGGTGATGCCATGGAGGTCTCGCTGCCCCAGCAGAGTCCGCAGGAGCGGGCCAATCTCGGCCAGTGGGCCAAGGAGCACGACCTCTACATCTCGGTAGGATCGGATTTTCACTTCCCCTCCAACTGGACCGAGCTGGGGCGCCACCTCTGGTTGCCCAAGGAGGGGATGCCGCTCTGGTTGGCTCATCCCGGTCACTTCGGCCTGAGCGCCGAGCAGCATGCCGCCCTGCTGGCCAGCCGTTGAGAGGCGCCTGCGGACGTCAAACAGATTAAGGTAGTGTCGTGGAGCCTGGCTCCACGGCCATCAAGCGGGCAGGCATTGCCGCCCCCATTGCGAGAACGAGTCATGAGTCAGCACTTTTACGTACATCCGGAAAACCCCCAGGCCCGTCTGATCAGCCAGGCGGTACAGATCATTCAGAACGGCGGCGTCATCGTCTATCCCACCGACTCGGGCTATGCGCTGGGTTGCCAGATGGGCGACAAGGGCGCGCTGGAGCGTATCTGCCGCATCCGCCGCATCGATCCCAACCACGACTTCACCCTGGTGTGCCGCGATCTCTCCGAGATCTCCACCTATGCCAAGGTGGACAACACGGCGTTTCGCCTGATCAAGAACAACACCCCCGGCCCCTACACCTTCATCTTCAAGGCCACCAAGGAGGTACCGCGCCGCCTGATGAACGAGAAGAAGAAGACCATCGGCATCCGGGTACCGGACAACAAGATTGCCCAGGCGCTGTTGGAAGCGCTCGGCGAGCCGCTGCTCTCCACCACCCTGATCCTGCCGGAATCTGACATGGCGGAGTTCGACCCGGAGGAGATCTTCGACAAGCTGGGCAAACAGCTGGATCTGGTGGTCAACGGCGGTTATCTGGGTGAGCAACCCACTACCGTGGTGGACTTCTCCGAGGACGAGCCTGTGCTGCGCCGGCGTGGTGCCGGGGACCCGACTCCGTTTGAGTGATACTGCCGATCCTGTGCCGGTGACGGCCACGCCCATGGCGGGCGAGAGGGTGGCGAGCGCGGCGGGGGAGGCCGCTCCCCCCCAGGCCACCCCGTCTCCCATCGCCCGGGTGCTGGGGCAGCCCTATCACGAGCTGCCTCAGGATTTGTTCATCCCGCCCGATGCGCTGGAGGTGTTTCTCGATACCTTCGAGGGGCCGCTCGATCTGCTGCTCTACCTCATCCGGCGCCAGCAGCTCGACATCCTCAACCTGCCGATCCTGCAGATCACCGCCCAGTACATGGAGTACGTGGAGCTGATGCAGGGTCTCAATCTGGAGCTGGCGGCCGAATACCTGCTGATGGCGGCCTGGCTGGCGGAGATAAAATCCCGTCTGCTGCTGCCCAAGGCGCCGGAGCTGGAAGATGAGGAGGAGGGTGAGGACCCCCGCGTTACCCTCATTCGCCGGCTGCAGGAGTACGAGCGCTACAAGGTGGGGGCGGAGCGGGTCAACGAGCTGCCGCGGCTGGAGCGGGAGATCTTCATCGCCACCGCCCTGCCGCCGGATTTTGGCGATCTCAAACCATTGACGCCCGATGTTTCGCTGGTTGAGCTCGCCCTTTACATGCAAAGTGTGGTAAAACGCGCGACTCATTTTGAACATCACCAGATCCGCCGTGAGCAGATCCCGACCCGGGTGCGCATGGCGGAGATCCTTGCCATGCTCTCGCTGGGCCAGACCCTGCGCCTGGATCGGGTGCTGCGCGCCGAAGAGGGGCGCATGGGGGTGTTGGTGACGTTTCTGGCACTGCTGGAGCTCTGCAAGGAGCAGTTGATCTGGATCCTGCAGGCGGAACCGCTGGGGCCGATCCACTTTGCCCTGGCCGGCCAGCATGAGGAGAGCGAGCGTGGCGCTGCCCACTGAACGGTTGAAGAGGCCGATGTTGCGAGGAGCGGATCATGGCGCTGCCGGCTGAACGACTCAAGACGCTGATCGAGGCGGCGCTGTTCGTCGCCGGACGCCCGCTCAACGTCAGCGAGCTCAAGAGCAGCGTACTGGCGGACTACCCGGTCACCAGCCGCTACGTCCAGCTGTTGCTGGCGGAGCTCAGACAGGATTACAGCGAACGGGGAGTGGAGCTCAAGGAGGTGGCCTCCGGCTGGCGCTTTCAGGCCCGCCAGGAGTACGCCGAGGAGCTCTCCAGGCTCTGGAGTGAGCGGGCGCCCCGTTATTCGCGCGCCGTGATGGAGACGCTGACGCTGATCGCCTATCGTCAGCCCATCACCCGGGCCGAGATCGAAGCCATCCGCGGGGTGGCGGTCTCGAGCCAGATAGTGAATACCCTGAAAGAACGTGGCTGGGTGCGCAGCATCGGTCACAAGGAGGTGGTGGGCCGCCCGGAGCTGCTCGCCACCACCCGAGAATTTCTGGATTATTTTAATCTGCAGAGTCTGGAGCAGCTCCCCGAGCTTGATCCCGAACTGCAACCCTCGTTGTCCACGCTGACATTGGCAGCTGCGGGCAGCGATCAACAATCAGGTAACCCCGATGAGTGAAAAACTGCAAAAAGTGTTGGCCCGCGCGGGTCACGGCTCCCGTCGTGAGATGGAGGCCCTGATCACCGCAGGTCGGGTCAGTGTGGATGGCAAGGTCGCCACACTGGGGGATCGCGTCGAAGTGAACGCCGTGATCCGGGTGGATGGTCACCAGATCAAGACCCGTGCCGCAGAGGAAGTGATCTGCCGCGTGCTGGCTTACCACAAGCCGGAAGGGGAGATGTGTACCCGTCACGATCCGGAAGGTCGTCCCACCGTGTTTGATCGTCTGCCCAAGATGGAAGGGGCCCGCTGGATTGCGGTCGGCCGCCTTGACGTCAACACCTCAGGTCTGCTGCTGTTCACCACCGACGGTGAGCTGGCCAACCGGCTGATGCACCCGAGCCACGAAGTGGAGCGGGAATACGCGGTGCGGGTCTTTGGCGAGATCACCGAAGCCATGCTGCAGCGCCTGCGCAAGGGCGTGCAGCTGGAAGACGGCATGGCCAAGTTCAACAAGATCAAGCCGGCCGGTGGCGAGGGTCTGAACCAGTGGTTCAACGTCACCCTGACCGAGGGTCGCAACCGTGAAGTGCGCCGCCTGTGGGAATCCCAGGAAGTGCAGGTGAGCCGCCTGATGCGTATTCGCTACGGCGACGTGCAGCTGGATCGCGGCATTCCGCGCGGTGGCTGGCAGGAGCTGAAACTGCCAGAGGTGAACTACCTGCGTGGCCTGGTCAACCTGCCCAACGAGACCGAGTCCAAGGTCGATCTGCAGCAGGACGGCAAAACCAGTCGTCACAAGCAGGCCGCCCAGATCCGTCGCGCCGTCAAGCGCCACAAGGAGATGCAGGGCAAGGAGCCGCGTGCCCGTGCCACCACGGCTCGTCGCAAGCCGACCTCCTCCACCCGCAACTCGGGCACCGGCAGCAAGTAAGCGCTGCGTGGCCGCAAGGCCGCCCTGCAAAAGGCCCGCCTCTTCGGCGGGCCTTTTTGTTGGCGCCTTTTGAGTTCGTTATTGTTCAAATGCGCATAAGGCCGAATTAATGGGGTCGGGCAGGCGACTGGCAGTGGCGGGGGTGGTTGCTCGGCACGGGCGGGCTTGTTAGCCTTCCCGCACTGACACAGGAGATAATAATGAGCAAGGTACTTGATGAGCTGCTGGCGTTGCTGGCGCTCGAAAAAATCGAGGAGGGCCTGTTTCGGGGCCAGAGCCAGGATCTCGGTCTGCGGGCCGTGTTTGGCGGACAGGTAATGGGGCAGGCCTTGTCAGCCGCCAAGCAGACGGTGGCAAGCGATCGCCAGGTGCACAGCTTCCACTCCTACTTCCTGCGCCCCGGCGATGCCAACCGTCCCATCGTCTACGACGTGGAGAACATCCGCGACGGTCAGACCGTCTCCACCCGCCGGGTCAAGGCCATTCAGGGCGGCAAGCCCATCTTCTATCTCAACGCCTCCTTCCAGGTCGAGGCGGACGGCTTTGAACACCAGATCGCCATGCCAGCGGGGATCACGCCCCCCGAGCAGCTCAAGAGCGAGCTGGAGCTGGTGCGCCCCTACGAACAGCAGATCCCGCCCGCCCTGCGCGACAAGATCATGTGCGAGAAGCCCATCGAGATTCGCCCGGTGACCCTGGTCGATCCGATCCGCCCCGACGTACACGAGCCGCTGCGCCACGTCTGGTTCAAGGCCAATGGCCAGATGCCGGACGATCAGCGGGTGCACAAGTACCTGCTGGCCTATGCCTCCGACTTCCACTTCCTGTTCACCGCCCTGCAGCCCCACGGCGTGTCGTACTGGGAGCCGGACATGCAGGTGGCCACCATCGATCACTCCATGTGGTTCCATCGGGACTTCCGGCTGGACGACTGGCTGCTCTACGTGGTGGACAGCCCGAGCGCCAGCGCCGGTCGTGGCCTGGTGCGCGGCCAGTTCTTCACCCGTGAGGGCGTGCTGGTGGCGAGCACGGCGCAGGAAGGGGTGATCCGCCGCCGTGGTTGATGAGCGCTGACCGCCAACAAAAAACGGGAGCCGATGGCTCCCGTTTTTTTATCTGCTTGCTCTATCAGGCCGCATCTTGCTCGGCGCCGAGCGCTGGCTCGTCGCTCTGGGCGAAACGGTCGGCCCACAGGGCGATGACGCCGTCGCCGGTGACGTTGCAGGCGGTGCCGAAGCTGTCCTGGGCCAGGTAGAGGGCGATCATCAGGGCGATGGAGGCCTCACCGAACCCCAGCATGGAGGTGAGCAGACCCAGTGCGGACATGACGCCGCCACCCGGAGCACCCGGCGCGGCGATCATGATGACGCCCAGCATCATGATGAAGGGCAGCATGGTATCGATGCCCGGAATGGCCAGATGCTCGGAGAGGAACATCACCGCGGTGGCGCAGGTCACCAGGGTGATGGTGGAGCCACACAGGTGAATGGTGGCGCACAGCGGCACGGTGAAGTTGGCGATGCCATCGCTCACGCCGTTGTTCTTGCTGGCCTGCAGGGCGACCGGGATGGTGGCGGCGCTGGACATGGTGCCCAGCGCGGTGAAGTAGGCCGGCAGCATGTTCTTGATGAGCTGGGCCGGGGAGCGGCCCAGGGCCAGACCGGTACCGACGAACAGCACGGAGAGCCAGAGCCAGTGCATGACGATGGCCATCACCAGCACCACGCCGAAAGTCTTCAGGGTGGCGAATACGGTGCCTTCCACCGTCATCTCGACGAAGACGCCGGCGATGTAGAACGGCAACAGCGGGATGATCACCTTGGCCAGCAGGCGGTCGATGATGTCACGGCCCTGATCGGCGACCCGGCGCAGATCGGTGGCCTGGGTGGCGCTGATGCCGATGCCGAACACGAAGGCGGCGGCCAGTGCCGACATCACCCCGAACAGCGGCGGGATCTCCAGGTTGATGTAGGAGGCGAGCTTGATGGCGCTCTCGGCGGTGGGCTCGGCGGCGGTGGTCAGGCGCGGGATCAGGTTGCTGGCCACGGTAAAGGCGAACAGGCCCGCCAGTATGGTGGAGCAGTAGGAGAGGGCGACCGTCTTGCCCAGCAGCTTGCCGGAGTTCTTTGGCAGGCTGGCGATGCCGCTCATGATGAAGAACAGGATGATGAGCGGAATGGTGAAGGTGATCAGCTGACCTATGACTGTCTTGGCCGTAAACAGCACGCGTGCGACCCATTCCGGGGCGTAGAGACCGAGCAAGAGACCGGCGAGGATGCCGGCAACCAGTTTGAGGACAAGTTTCATAAGTAAATCCAGGTGTTAGTGTCTGATTTGTTATTTAATTTTGATTTTAATGCCGCTTTTTAACACAAAATCCGCATCATGTCTGTCGTGCGTGCGTTAATGTCGAGTTAAATATTGTTAAATGTGATCGTGGTGGTGATAGCCACTGGCGAGGTGATCGCGAGGTGCGGTGGGTGATTAATTTGCCACGGCCCTTTCAGGCGCGGATCAGCAGGGCGTGCAGCCAGCGGCCATCCGCCTGCTCGCTCTCCCAGCACTGCTGCAGTTGCAGCTGCAGCGGGGCGATGAGCCGGCGCAGGCCGTCTTCATCGAGCGGGGTCAGGGATAGGTGCGCTTGGGCTGCGGGAGCACCAGGAGTGCTGCCGGTGGCAACGATCTGGCCACTGGGGTGGGGAAAGGCGCAATAGAGCGCTCCGGCGGGCTTGAGCAGGCCGGCCAGATGGGCCAGTGCGTCGCTGAGATCGTCTGGCGCGATCGCCGGCAAGGCTCCACGCGCCCAGATGCCGTCATAGGGCACCACGCTATGCAACTGCTCGATGCGGCAGACCCGCACCGGCTGGCCGCTGCGCCGCGAGGCGATCCTGGCCTGTGCCAGGCGGGCATCGAAGGCCGTCACCACCAGCCCCTGTTGGCGAAAGAAGCAGAGATCATCGCCTTCACCACAGCCCGCCTCCAGCAGGTGGGCGCCGGGGGGGAGCAGCACCAGAAACGACAGGCGCGCCGTTGACCATGGGTCGGCTGAGGGCGTGGCAATGGAGGCCGGAGGGCAAGAGGGGGACGAACGGGACATGGCGGGCACCTTGGTTCGGGGGGCGCAACTCAATTTCGGGGGCGTGACTATAGCAAACTTGAGCCAATTTGGCGCCGGGGCGCCAAAGGGATAGAAGGAGATGGAAGGAAGTGAGGGGTTGTCTGCGTCGGGCCAGGGCCGCCAGAGTTCGGCCTTGCTGGCTCAGGGGCGACGGGCGGCCGGGCCGGTTGGCAGGGCGATCAGGGCGAACAGGCTGTCCAGCAGGAAGTCGGCCTCCTGGCGCAGATCGATGCGCTCCGGAAAGTGCAGCCAGTTGATGATGTAGCCATCCAGGGTGCAGTGCAGCAGGGTGGCGGCCCGTTGCAGATCCAGCCCCTGCGGCAGCTGGCCGAGGCGCACCGCATTGCCCAGAGTGATCTCGAGATCCCGGAAGAAGTTGCTGGACTGGCTGCGCATGTGTTCGCGCAAGGAGATGGCCTCTCCCTCCAGCGACTCCAGGTTGAACATGATGGTGAACATCTGCTGATGAGCCGGGTTGGTGCAGATTTTGACCAGCACCTCCTTGAGGAAGGTGCGCAGCTTGCCGAGGGGGTCGGGCTCCAGTTCGGAGACGCAGGCATCGAGCTGGTGGGAGAGGGGTTGGCATAGCTCCTCCCAGAGGGAGACGAACAGCTCTTCCTTGTTCTTGAAATGCCAGTAAATGGCGCCCCGGGTCAGCTCGGCTGCCCTGGCGATGTCGGTCAGGCTGGTCTTGGCCAGGCCGTGTGAGCAGAACAGATCCAGGGCCGTACTCATGATGTGGCAGCGGGTCTGCTGCGCCTCTTCTTTGGTTCTTCTGGCCATCTCTGCGCGCACCTTGTAAAAGTAAAAAAAGTCACTTACATACATTTATGAATGTATGTATATTGCCTCATCTTTCCGATTTTACCAACCGGGTCCTATAAACCCTGTGGTTATTCATTGATAGACAGAGGCTCAGGTTCTCCATGCATAAACATATTCTCGCACGTTCAGTCGGCCTTGCGCTGCTGGCGAGCGGTCTGCTGACCGCTTGCGGCGAACAGGGCAGTGCCCAGCAGGGGCCCGGTGCGATGCCGCCGGCCGCGGTGGATGTCGTCACCCTGCACACGGCGCCACTGCAGCTCACCACCGAGCTGACCGGGCGCAGCGCCCCGCTGCGGGTCGCCGAGGTGCGTCCCCAGGTGAGCGGCATCATTCTCAAGCGTCTCTTTACCGAGGGCAGTGACGTCAAGGCCGGCCAGTTGCTGTACCAGATCGATCCCGCCGTTTATCAGGCTGCGGTGGCCAGTGCCAAGGCCAACCTGGCCAAGGCGCAGGCCAATGAGCAGAGCGCCCGCCTCAAGGCCAAGCGCTATGCCGAGCTGGTGAAGGTGAAGGCCATCAGCAGCCAGGAGTATGACGACGCCGACGCGGCCTGGAAGCAGCAGCTGGCCGAAATCGGTGCCGCCAAGGCGGCGCTGCAGACCGCCAACATCAACCTGGCCTACACCCGTATCACGGCCCCCATCAGCGGCCGCATCGGCAAGTCTGCGGTGACCGAAGGTGCACTGGTGACGGCCCAGCAGGCCGACAGCCTCACCTCCATCCAGCAGCTCGATCCCATGTATGTGGACGTGCGCCAGTCCACCGCCGATCTGCTGCGCCTCAAGCGCCAGGTGGCGGCCGGCAAGCTGACCCAGGACGAGCAGAAAGGCGCCCGGGTGAGCTTCCAGCTGGAAGATGGCTCCACCTACGGCGAAGAGGGCTCGCTGCAGTTCTCCGACGTGACCGTGGATGAGACCACCGGCATGGTGACCCTGCGGGTGATCGTCCCCAACCCTCATCAGCTGCTGCTGCCGGGCATGTTCATGCGTGCCACTCTGCAGGAGGGCGAGCGCGCCGAAGGGTTGTTGGTGCCGCAGACCGCGGTGACCCGTACCCCGAAAGGCGGCGCCACCGTGATGGTGGTGACGGCGGACAACAAGGTGGAGCTGCGTGAAGTGCAGCTGGGCCGCATCGTCGGCAGTGACTGGGTGGTGGAATCCGGTCTCAAAGCGGGCGAACGGGTGATCGTCGCCGGCCTGCAAAAGGTAAAACCCGGGGTCGTCGTGGCACCTGCTGAACAGAGTGCCGCTGCGCAGTCTGCCCAGGCGCCGGCCAATGCCCCGGCCAACAAGTAGGATGGAGTAGTCGCCTCATGGCACGATTTTTCATAGACAGACCCATTTTCGCCTGGGTGATCGCCCTGGTGATCATGCTGGCGGGGAGCCTGGCCATCATCAAGCTGCCGGTCGCCCAGTACCCGAGCATTGCGCCGCCGGCGGTGGGCATTTCCGCCAGCTACCCGGGGGCCTCCGCCAAGACGGTGGAAGACTCGGTGACCCAGATCATCGAGCAGAACATGACCGGGCTGGATCACCTGCTCTACATGTCCTCCCAGTCGGACTCCTCCGGCCGGGTATCGGTCACCCTCACCTTCCAGCCGGGGACCGACCCCGACATCGCCCAGGTGCAGGTGCAGAACAAGCTGCAGCAAGCCATGTCGCTGTTGCCGCAAGAGGTGCAGCAGCAGGGGATCCGGGTCCAGAAGACCTCCAGCAGCTTCCTGATGGTGGCCGCCTTCATCTCCAAAGATGGCGCCATGACCAACGATGACCTGGCCGACTACGTGGTGGCCAACATCAAGGAGCCGCTCAGTCGTCTGGATGGGGTAGGGGATATCACCCTGTTCGGCAGCCAGTACTCCATGCGGGTCTGGCTCGATCCTAACAAGCTCAACCGGGTGCAGATGACCCCGGGTGACGTGCAGGCCGCCATCAAGGCGCAGAATACCCAGGTGGCCTTCGGCAAGCTGGGGGGCACCCCGGCGGTGACCGATCAGCAGTTCACCGCCACCATCATGGGGCAGACCCGGCTCTCCACCGTGGAGGAGTTCAACGACATCCTGCTGCGGGTGAACCAGGACGGCTCCAAGGTGCGGCTCAAAGACGTGGCCCGGGTCGAACTGGCCGGTGAAAGCTACGATGCCGAGGCGCTCTACAACGGTCAGTCCACCGCGGCGGTGGCCATCAAGCTGGCGACCGGTGCCAACGCGCTGGATACCGCCGAGAAGGTACGTGGCAAGCTGAATGAGCTCTCCACCTACTTCCCGGCCAACATGGAGATCGTCTATCCGTACGACACCACGCCGTTCGTGAAGATCTCCATCGAGGAGGTGGTACAGACCCTGGTGGAGGCGATCTTCCTGGTGTTCTGCGTGATGTATCTGTTCCTGCAGAACTTCCGCGCCACCCTGATCCCGACCATTGCGGTGCCCGTGGTGCTGCTGGGGACCTTCGGCGTCATGTCGGCGTTCGGCTTCTCCATCAACACCCTGACCATGTTCGGCCTGGTGCTGGCTATCGGCCTGTTGGTGGATGACGCCATCGTGGTGGTGGAGAACGTGGAGCGGCTGATGAGCGAGGAGGATCTCTCTCCGCTCGAGGCGACCCGCAAATCGATGACCCAGATCACCGGCGCCCTGGTGGGGATCGCGCTGGTGCTCTCGGCGGTGTTCGTGCCGATGGCCTTCTTCGGCGGCTCGACCGGTGCCATCTATCGTCAGTTCTCGCTCACCATCGTCTCGGCCATGGTGCTGTCGGTGCTGGTGGCGCTGATCCTGACCCCGGCCCTGTGCGCCACCCTGCTCAAGCCCATCAAGCATGGCGAGTTCGGTGCCAAGCGCGGCTTCTTCGGCTGGTTCAACCGGGCCTTCGACGCCAGTGCCAACCGCTACCAGAGCGGGGTGCGCAAGGTGGTCAAGCAAGGGGTGCGCTACGGCATCATCTACGCCGCCATGCTGGCGGTACTGGCCATCCTGTTCATGCGCATGCCTACCTCCTTCCTGCCGGAAGAGGATCAGGGGGTCATCATGTCCATGGTGCAACTGCCGGTCGGGGCGACCAAGCAGCGCACCGAGGTGGTGCTGGCCGACATGCGCGACTACTTCATGAAAAACGAAAAGGATAACGTCGACTCCGTGCTGACGGTGGCGGGCTTCAGCTTCGCCGGTAGCGGTCAGAACAGCGGCATGGCGTTCATCAAGCTGAAAGACTGGAAGGAGCGCAACACGCCGGATCGCAGCGCCAATGCCATCATCGGCCGTGCCATGGGCTACCTGTTCAGCATCAAGGAAGCCCAGGTGTTCGCCTTCAACCTGCCTCCCATCCCGGAGCTCGGGACGGCGACGGGCTTTGACTTCTTCCTGCAGGATCGGGCCGGCGTGGGCCACGACAAGCTGATGGCAGCGCGTAACCAGCTGCTCGGCATGGCGGCGCAGGATCCCAACCTGGTGCGGGTGCGCCCGAACGGGATGGAAGATACCCCCCAGCTCGACATCAAGATCGACTACGAGAAGGCGTTGGCGCAGGGACTTTCCATCAGCGACATCAACAGCACGCTCTCCAGTGCCTGGGGCTCTGCCTATGTGAACGACTTTGTCGACAGAGGCCGGGTCAAGAAGGTCTACCTGCAGGCGGATGCCCCCTTCCGGATGAACCCGGAAGATCTCAAGCTCTGGTACGTGCGCAACAGCGCCGGTCAGATGGTGCCCTTCTCCGCCTTTGCCAGCACCGACTGGAGCTTCGGCTCGCCACGGCTGGAGCGTTACAACGGCGTGCCGGCGATGGAGATCGTCGGGGAAGCGGCGCCGGGCAAGAGTACCGGTGACGCCATGGCCGCCATCGAGCAGATGGTGAAGCAGCTGCCGGAAGGCATCGGCATCGAGTGGACTGGTCTCTCCTATCAGGAGCGGCAGGCGGGCTCTCAGGCGCCGGCCCTGTACGCCATCTCCCTGCTGGTGGTGTTCCTCTGTCTGGCCGCCCTCTACGAGAGCTGGAGCATTCCGTTCTCGGTGATGCTGGTGGTGCCGCTCGGGGTGCTGGGGGCCATTGTGGCCGCCACCCTGCGGGGGTTGGAGAACGACGTCTACTTCCAGGTGGGTCTGCTCACCACCATAGGCCTGTCGGCCAAGAACGCGATCCTCATCGTCGAGTTCGCCAAGGAGCTCTATGACAGGGGCATGGGGCTGAGCGAAGCCGTGGTGGAGGCGGCGCGCCTGCGTCTGCGTCCGATCCTGATGACCTCGCTCGCCTTCATCCTCGGCGTATTGCCGCTGGTGATCAGTACCGGGGCCGGCGCCAGCAGCCGCAACGCCATCGGTACCGGCGTGATGGGGGGGATGATCAGTGCCACCGTACTGGCCATCTTCTTCGTGCCGCTGTTCTTCGTGCTGGTGATGCGCTATTTCACCAAGCACAGCACCAAGCAAGCGCGTCTGGCCCATGCCGAGGAGATCAAACATGACTAAGACCCTGATCGCCTTGAGCGTGACCCTGCTGCTGGGGGGCTGTTCCATGGCCCCCGATTACCAACGCCCGGCGCTGCCGCAAGGTGCCACCTGGCAGAACAACCAGGCAGGGGAGGCGGCCGTCTCCCCCTGGCGCCAGCAGTTCCTGGATCCCGCCCTGCAGCAGTTGATCGCCACGGCCCTCGAGAACAACCGGGATCTGCGCATCGCGGCCCTCAACGTGGAGGCCTACGAGGCCAGATACCGGATCCAGCGGGCGGCCCAGCTGCCGACCCTGGCGGCCAATGGCTCGGGTACCCGCCAGCAGGGATCGGACGATCTCAGCAGCACGGGGCAGGGTACCATCAGCAGCCAGTACGGCGCCAACATCGGCATCACCTCCTACGAGCTGGACCTGTTCGGCCGGATCCAGAGCCTCAAAGATCAGGCGCTGGAAAACTATCTGGCGCAGGTTGAGACTCAGCGCAGCACCCAGATCGCGCTGATCGCCTCGGTGGCCAACGCCTATCTCACCCTGCTGGCGGATCAGGAGTTGCTCGCGCTGAGCGAGGCGACCCTGGCCACCGAGCAGGAGAGCTATGGTCTGACCGAGCACAAGTACCGGCTGGGTGCCGCCTCCGAAATGGAGCTGGCCCAGGGCCGCACCGCGCTGGAGAGCGCCAAGGTGAGCCTGGCCCAGTATCAACGGCAGGTGAAGCAGGATCGCAACGGCCTGGCACTGCTGCTCGGGACTGGCGTCCCCGCGCTAATGACCCAGCCGGCGACCCTGGCCGAGGTGCAGCTGGCGGCCATCCCGGTGGGTGCACCATCCAGCCTGCTGCAACAGCGCCCGGACATCCTGGCGGCTGAGCACAGCTTGAAGGCGGCCAATGCCAATATCGGCGCCGCCCGTGCGGCCTTCTTCCCGACCATTTCGCTGACCGCGACGGCGGGCACCGCCAGCAACCAGTTGAGCGGACTGTTTGATGGCGGTACCGGCACCTGGACCTTCATGCCGCAGATCAACCTGCCGATTTTTGACGGCGGCAAGCGCATCGCGGATCTGGACGTGGCCGAGGTAAGCACCAGGCAGGCGGTGGCGAGCTACGAGAAGAGCATCCAGACCGCATTCAAGGAAGTAGCGGATACGCTCGGCGCCCAGGCTGACTATCAGCAGCAATTGCAGGCGCAACAGGCACTGGTGGAGGCAAACCAGACCTACTTCAAGCTGGCGGAGGTGCGCTACGAGAAGGGGGTGGACAGTTATCTAACCCGACTCGATGCCCAGCGCTCGCTGTTCAGTGCCAAGCAGGGGCTGATCAGTACCCGTCTGGCGCAGCTCAGCAACCAGGTCGCGCTCTACAAAGCCGTCGGCGGCGGCTGGCAAGCCGCCGATGCTGAGGGTGACAAGGGCAAGCGCCAGCAGTAGGCATACTCATACCTTCCATCAGCAGGCCAATACGGGGCGAACCATCGGGTTCGCCCCGTTTCTTTTGAGCAAAAACATATACATATGAAACCTGAGTGACATAATACGTCGTTCGGGTAATGGGCACTGTATCAACAGAGGGGAGCAAGTGGGGGAGGAGTGATACCATGCCTTGTCTGCTATCCGCTGTTGCCCCTTGTCATGGCGTCTCACTGAGCGTTGCTCAACCGAGTGTCAATCGGCCTCTTTTGTCATGGTAAAACAACATGTTTTTTACAGGGGCCGAGCCTGGAGAATTAATGAACAAGCAGCAGATCTACCACGGCGAATGCGGTTGTTTTGGCTGTTCAAGCCACTAGGAAAGACGCTAGAATCCACACTTTGCCGTTGAGGGGCATGGAACTTTCTTCGTTGTTCCTTGTCAGGCGGCCAGCATCTCTCGTACAGACCAATATTTTGTCATCATGGACGGTGACAGGACTATCCCAAGCTGGAGGGCATCATGGCCAGCAACGCACACAATCCGGTTAAAGCAGCAATCTGGGGGCTGTAACTCAGGGGCGGTAGCTATTGTCTTTTTCTTGGTTGGTGCCAGAAATCTGCCGCTTGAGCGGGCGTTTCCACTGCCATGAACTATTCGTAACAGGTTCAAGATAGAACCAAATTTCTATTAATTTTCAAGAGCATACCTATGAAAATTCTTGTCACTGGTGGCGCTGGCTTTATCGGCTCGGCGGTTGTTCGTCATATCATCCGGGATACCAACGACTCTGTTATCAACCTCGACAAGCTCACTTACGCGGGGAATCTTGAATCGCTGGCGGAGGTATCCGGCAGCGATCGCTATGCGTTCGAGCAGGTCGATATCTGCAATCGTGCCGAGCTGGATCGGGTGTTTGCTTTGCATCAGCCCTATGCCGTGATGCACCTGGCCGCCGAGAGCCACGTCGATCGTTCCATTACCGGCCCCGCCGACTTCATCGAGACCAATATCGTCGGCACCTACATGCTGCTGGAAGCGGCTCGCGCCTACTGGAACGGGCTGGATGAGGTTCGCAAGGCGGCCTTCCGCTTCCACCATATCTCCACCGACGAGGTGTATGGCGATCTGCCCCATCCTGATGAAGTGGCTCCCGGTGAAACATTACCGCTCTTTACCGAAACGACCCCCTATGCCCCCAGTAGCCCCTACTCTGCCTCCAAGGCATCAAGCGACCATCTGGTGCGGGCCTGGCGTCGTACTTACGGTCTGCCGACTATTGTCACCAACTGCTCCAACAACTATGGCCCTTTCCACTTCCCCGAAAAGCTGATCCCGCTGGTAATCCTGAACGCGCTGGATGGCAAGCCGCTGCCGGTGTATGGCAAGGGCGACCAGATCCGTGACTGGCTCTACGTAGAAGACCATGCCCGCGCACTCTATATCGTGGTGACCACTGGTGTGGTTGGCGAGACCTACAACATTGGCGGGCACAACGAGAAGCAGAATCTGGATGTGGTACGCACCGTCTGCGACCTGCTGGACGAAATGGTGCCCAAGGCGGGTTCCTATCGTGATCAAATCACCTACGTGGCCGATCGCCCCGGCCATGACCGGCGCTATGCCATCGATGCCAGCAAGATGAGCGCCGAGCTCGCTTGGCAACCGCAAGAAACCTTCGAGTCGGGTATCCGCAAGACGGTGCAGTGGTATCTGGATAACCAGCAGTGGGTCAACAACGTCAAGAGCGGATCCTATCAGTCCTGGATTGATCAGCAGTACGGGGAGAAGAAGTAATGAAAGGTATCATTTTGGCAGGCGGTTCAGGTTCTCGCCTTCATCCCATCACCCGTGGTATTTCCAAGCAACTGTTGCCGATTTATGACAAGCCGATGATTTACTATCCCCTCTCGGTGCTCATGCTGGCTGGCATCAAGGATATCTTGATCATCACGACGCCCGAGGATTCGGAAAGTTTCCAGCGCCTGCTGGGCAATGGTGAGCAGTTCGGTATCAATCTGCAATACACGGTTCAACCGTCACCGGACGGACTGGCCCAGGCCTTTATTCTGGGTGAGGAATTCATCGGCCAAGACAGCGTCTGCCTGGTGCTTGGTGACAATATCTTTTTTGGTCAGGCATTTGGCAAGCAGCTGCAAAAGGCGATTGCCAATCAGGAAGGGGCCACCGTCTTCGGTTACAAGGTCATGGATCCCGAGCGCTTTGGCGTCGTTGAATTTGATGAAGAATTCCGTGCCAAGTCCATCGAAGAAAAACCGATAAAACCGAAATCGAACTGGGCTGTCACAGGTTTGTATTTCTATGACAACTCCGTCATCGAGATCGCCAAGAGCATCAAGCCGTCTGAACGTGGTGAGCTCGAAATCACCAGCGTCAACCAGGCATATCTGGATCGTGGCCAGCTGAAGGTAGAACAGCTGGGCCGTGGCTTCGCATGGCTTGATACCGGTACCCATGACTCTCTGATTGAAGCTTCTCAGTTCGTGCAAACCGTTGAAAAGCGCCAGGGATTCAAGATCGCATGTCTTGAAGAGATTGCGCTTAACAATGGCTGGTTGAACCGTGACCAAATCAAGGCTATTGGCAGCAGCATGGTGAAAACTGGTTATGGCAAGTATTTGTTGAGTCTGATCAAATAAGAGATGTCGACATGAATGTAATCAAAACAAAAATTGCAGACCTGCTGATTATTGAGCCGAAAGTTTTTGGCGATGAGCGCGGTTTCTTTTATGAAACTTACCAGGAAGCGCGTTACAAGGCCGCTGGAATCACGCCGGATTTTGTCCAAGACAACCGCTCGCGTTCTACACAAAATGTACTGCGTGGTCTGCATTTCCAGAAAACCAAGCCACAGGGAAAACTGGTCACTGTGACCCAGGGCCGTGTATTTGATGTTGCTGTTGATTTAAGGCCAGACTCTCCTACCTTTGGTCAGCATGAATCTGTCTTGCTGACAGGAGAAAACAAGGTTCAGTTTTACATTCCGCCTGGATTTGCCCATGGTTTCTGCGTGCTGAGTGAAACGGCCGATTTCCAATACAAATGTACCGATTACTATGACCCGACCGATGAAAGCGGGTTGCTGTGGAATGATCCCGCGCTGGGGATAGAGTGGCCGTTGACGGCGCCGCTGTTGTCACCGAAAGACAGTGTGCAACCCACGCTGGCCCAGATCCGTGACAACCTGGTGAATGGGTGGTGAGCATGAAACGTTACACAGTGTTTGGCGGGCGGGGCTTTATCGGCAGCGAGATCGTCAGCATGCTGGAAGCTGCTGGCCAGAATGTCTGGGTGCCGCCGCGCGATGATGAAAGTGTATTCGACACCGATCTGGGGACTGTGATCTACAGTGCGGGGCAGGGTGACTGCAAGAATGCTCCGCTGGGGGTGTTTGATGCCAATTGTCGTTTGCTGGCCGATCTGCTGGCACGAGGCAAGTTTGAGCGTCTCCTTTATGTCTCTTCCACCCGTGTATACATGAATCAGGACTCTGCGGCAGAAGGAGATGACCTGAAAGTATGTTCCGATGATCAGCGCCGGTTGTTCAACCTGACCAAGCTGGTATCAGAAGAGCTTTGTTTGAAAAGTGGTCGTGACATAACCATTGTCAGACCGAGCAATGTCTATGGTGTTGCTCTGCACAGTCCGCTTTTCCTGCCGGCGATCACCCGTAATGCAATCAATCACGGCAAGGTTGACATGTATATTAGCCATGATTATGCCAAAGACTATGTTTCAGTGATGGATGTGGCAACTACATGCATATATTTATCTAAGCATCCAGCTAGCCTTGGTAAAATAATAAATATTGCATCTGGATTTAATGTTACGGCACAGCAAATTGCAGATGTACTGCAAGAACATACTGGATGTGTCATTAATTGGAACAAAATTAAGTTTCCCAATGAAGTATTTCCTGTGACAAATATAAGTTCTCTACTTTCTATTTTACCAGACTACTCTCCTAGAAATGTTCTTTCCGACATAGAAAGTATGATTGTAGAGTTTAAAGATAAACTGATGGATCTTTAAATGAGTGGCTTTAATCGACTTATTAAAAACTCAATATCTAACATTATAAATGGATTTTCAAATGTCATTTTAGGAATAGTGGTTTCTCCATTTATATTGAAAAATCTTACATTAGAACAGTTTTCTGTTTGGTCGTTAATCTTACAATTTGGACTTTTCATTAGTTTCCTTGGATTCGGTGCTCAAATTGCTGTTGGTCGATTTACATCGCTGGCTAAGTTCAATAATGATAATGCATTGTTTCGGAACACAATCTCTAACTCATTAGTCATTTGTTTTTTAAGCATGAGCATTGCATTTGTTGCAATAATATGTGCAGTGATAAATTTTAATTTTTTTATCCCTATAACAATGAATGATGGTAATCTGGAATATGAGATTTCTTTTGTTGTGGTATGTATATCATTTACTCTTGGATTGCTATCATCTATATTCTCCGGGTATTTCACGGGTATAGAAAGAAATGATATAATAGCGACTATCAATTTGTTCTCTAGAGTTTTTCTTGGCTTTGCTATAATATTCTTTTCAAGATATGGTCTTCTGCCGATGGCCATATCTTATTTTTTAGTAAATTTTATTTCATATGCAATTATTTTTACTGAGTACAAAAAGAGAGAGAAATCAAGAATCATCTTAAAAATATCTGATGGAATGAAAGCTCTGTTGTCATTTTGTGGCGGATTAGCTATATGGAATTTAGCGCAATTTTTCATATCAGGCACTGGAGCTTTTATTGTTGGGAAATATGACTTTCAACATCTAGCATATTATATATTGGCACTCACGTTAATTAATGCAGTTGTGGGGATAGCTGGTGCCATTATCAATCCAATAATACAACCCGTTGTAAAATTAAATGCTAAAGGGTTACATAATGAGGTAGATAATTTAGTTGTAAAGCTATCATTGCTGTTGTCAGTTCTCATCCTTATTGGGTTGAATATATCTCACTATGTATCTGAAATTGTATTAAATTTATGGGTTGGAGCCGACAAAGCTGGACCAACAAATCAAATATTCAATTACCTTCTCGCAGCCTTTTCAATAAGGATCGTTGTGTCACCTTATGGTATGAAACTTGTGGCAGAAGGCAAACAGCTTAGGATTTCTCATTATCCCCTTATGGAGGGAATTATTAACTTATTGTTATCCATCTTCTTTGTAAAAAAATTTGGAGCGATAGGTATTGCATATTCAACAATGTGTTCAGCTCTTTTATTAATGATTGCATATGCATATAAATTCTCATCAGAAAGTGCTCTTAGAAATAGCATGGTGAAAATATCAATACCGTTCTTTATAATACCAATGCTTTCTCTATCTAGTGTTTTTTTATTGGGATATTTCCCCATGTCAGAAATAGTTCTATTTATCCAATTGTTGATCCTCATTTCAGCAGTATTTCTTTTGCGAAGGATTATTTATGATATTCGAAGGGTTGTTAACATTATTTAAAATGGAAGTTAGCAGGAAAAAGATAATAATAAAATCTGAGTTCTATAAGAGAAAAAATAAAACATCTAGTTTTGAAGCTAAAAGTATACTTTTTGGTCGTGCTAATATACTACGCTCAGAGGTGGGGCGATATACATATTTAGCGGGTAGTGGTTTTATAAGTCATACACGTATTGGCGCATTTTGTTCCATCGCTGATGGTGTAAAAATAGGACTAGGCTCACATCCTATAGATTATATATCTACACATCCAGTGTTTTATTCTGTTGAAACTATATTTCCCTATCAGTTAGTTGATAAATCAATTTTGAAAAAAGTTAAATTTTCTGATGAATTAAAGTCAGTAGATATTGGGAACGATGTCTGGATTGGTACCAACGCTATTATTTTGAACGGTATTTCAATAGGAAATGGTGCTGTTATTGGTGCTGGTGCAGTTGTCACAAAGAATGTCCCTGATTACGCTATTGTGGGGGGGGTTCCTGCTAAAGTCATTAGGTATCGAAATGTTCCAGAGAAAGTCGATGGTAAAGATTGGTGGGATCTGGATGACATACAACTAAAAGAATATATTGAAAGTCATTATAATTATTCACAAGCGAGTATGTGAAGATATAAGTTTTATATTGTAATGTCATCTATGAATCGATATATAATTTTGTGACTAACTTTTATAGAGGGGGGGAGATGAAAATTGCAGATAAAATAAAAATGTTTTTTCTTTTAAGTCCATTCAAGAGATATCAGTATATAGAAAACTTATATTTCAAACTTAAGATGCGATTTTTCTATCGTTTGTTTTTTTTACATAGCGGGCGGGGCAGTTTGATTAGAAAACCACTTTTCCTGACGCCAGAATTTATTCATTTAGGTCGCAATGTATTTATTTGGGATGCCGCGAGGATAGAAGGTATAAAAAGTCATGAAGATCAAAAGTTCAATCCTAAAATAACAATTGGAGATGGTGTAACTATTCAGCAGCGATGCCATATTACTGCTGCTGGCGAACTATTTATTGGTGATAATTGCTTGATCTCTTTTGATGTCATGATACAAGATACTGATCATGTATATTCAGATATTACCATTCCCATAGGGTTACAGCCTTTATCTGTAAATCCAACTATAATTGGAGAGCAATGTTTCATTGGTAGTGGTACGAAGATCATGGCCGGTAGCCATTTAGGAAAGCATTGTATTGTTGGGTGTAATTCTGTTGTCCGAGGTCATTATCCTGATTACTCTGTCTTAGTTGGTAATCCAGCAAAGATAATAAAGAAATTTAGTATCAATAATTCTCAATGGGAGCGAAATATTTAACGCTTTTCATTTATGTGGAGGCAAGATTTGAGACTATTATTTATAGCTCCAGAATTCAACATATATCACCTGGAAATTGTCAAAAGATTAGAAAGACATGGCTACCGCGTAGATTATTTAAAAGAAAAGAAGATAGGTTTTCTATGGGATATTCTGCATAAAATTAGCTATAGAGTTTATGAGGCTTTACAAACAACAATTTTATTAAATAGTTTGAGAGAATTGAAATCAAAAAATAATAAATATAACATACTTTTTGTTATAAGAGGAGAGTTTGTCGATCAGCGAGTTATTGATTATCTAAATCGAGTTTTTATTTTTGAAAAAAAAATATCTTATCAATGGGATTCAGTGAAGAATAACCCGCAAGCAGTTACTCATTTTAGAAATAATTTTTCGGTGTATTCATTTGATCCAGACGATTGTAGGGTATTTGGATTTCACTACCAACCTCTTTTCTACATAAAATCTGGTAGTCATGACATTGTACATTCGTACGACTTAAGTTTTGTTGGTGTTTATACAGAAGAAAGATTGAATATAATAAAAAGAATACATCAGTTGTACTCAAAAAAGATAAAGATAAAGATAAAGATAAAGATAAATCCCCTTAAGTATCTTTCATTAAAATTTTTTGAGAAAAAATTAAAATATGTTCCCAGTGATTATTTCACATTTTCCAACATAAAATATCATAATGTTTTGTCAATAATGGAAAAAAGCTCTATTGTGCTAGACATCTCACATGTCACTCAATCAGGTCTAACAATGAGGACAATTGAAACTATAGGTTGTGGGAGCAAACTATTGACAAATAATTATATGATCCGCAAAGAAAAGTTCTATGATGAAAATATGATATCTTTATACGATATAAATGATTTTTCATTAGATATAAACGCTATTCTTAAAAGAAAAGTAAGCCATTATGAGAAGAAAGATTATTCCATAGATGCTTGGTTAGGTAGTTTATTGAGGTCGGATTGAATGCTAATTAATAAACGAGCTCTAGTCATTAACTTAGTTTTTGTTCTAACCGTATTTTCTTTATTTATACTCAATAATAACAGACAAGATCCATCCAATTTGTTTTTTTTGAACTCAATATTGTCATTGTTTACTTTTATATTTTTATTAGTTATTCCATTTTATATTTATGATAATTTATTGGCTAAAGTAAGAATTGTTGATTTTGTTTTATTCTCATTAATGCTCTTTAGTGTAGTGTTAGCCCTAATATATAGAGGGTATTTAGTTATACATTGGGTGTACTTGTCTATATTTTATATTATAATGTCAGAGCGATATTATTCTATCTCGTATAAACTAAAGTTGACCTTTGTCGGTGTTGGCACAATATCAGTGTGCCTTCAGCTACTAATGTTTGATCTAGATGGACGTCCCGTTCTAAGTTATATTGACTCTAATTATTCGTCGATGATGATTTTTTTGTTCTCAGTGTACGTTTATTACAACATTGGGCGAATATATTCTATAGCTCCATTTATTATTGGTGTTGTAACACTAAGTCGGGCATATGTATTAGTTTGTTTGTGTTTTTTTATACTTAACATTCTTATAAAATTTAATTTCATTAAAAAAATAATGTTATTTTTGAGCCGCGCTTGGGTTTCGTGCATCATCATTATATTTCTACCATTGGCTATTAATTATTTATTTGTTTCATATGTGCCTCCAGAGTCTGCGCATGTTACTACAGTCGATGAGAAATTTTCTGGAAGTTTGATTGACCGTTCTAATCTTGATCGATCTCTAGCTTCGGTTCTTTTTATTGAACAGTTAATTACCAAGCCGATGGACTATATATTCGGCATTGATATTGATTGGTATTTGGATAATGTGTTTAAAAACTCACCTCATCACTCAGTATTTCAGATGACATTAAACTATGGATGGCTTTTTTCTATTCCTTATATATGCATTTTCTTATCATGTTGTAGAAGAGTCTGTGTTAATAATAATGAAATTCTGCCATTCTACCTGTCTTTCCTTATCTATATTATGACTCTGGGAGGAGGGGTTTTTGGGATGACATTAGTTTTTATGGCATTCATTTTCAGATCGCAAAGAGTAGGGAGGGGAGGGTGAACAACAAAGAGCCAAAAGGGAAGATAATATTTATCACTCTTGATATAACCTTGCTAGGTGGTATTGAGAGAGTCATTTCTGTTTTGACTGAGCAGTTTGTTAAAGATGGTTATGATGTAGACATCTATTCTATTTTCAAAGTAGGGGATAAGCCATCATATAAATTCCCAGAAAATGTAAATATAACGTATCTTACCCAGAAGAAATATTTAGGTAAGCTAGAGTTATATTACAATATCCTTCGCTCGGTAATAAAAATTAGACAGTTATCTGAGGGGCATTGTGTTATCAGTACGCTGACAAATATAAGCTGTATTTATGGTGTTCTTAATTATTTTAAGTATGCTGAATTTATTGCTGCTGAACACTCTCAATACAATGCACATTCATTTTTAGTAAGGCTGTTAAGATTACTTGCGTACAAGAAATCAAAATATGTAGTGCCGCTTACAGAACATGACTTTAATATTTTTTCTAAATTTATTAGTATTGATAGAATAAAATTAATTAACAATCCATCTTCATTTAAATCAATATCGATATCAAGCTCTCTCGCCTCAAAACGCCTCGTCTCAATTGGTCGGTTGGTCGATGTAAAAAATTATTCGTTCATGCTGCAAGAGTTAGCTCCTTTCTTATTGAAGAATACTGACTGGTGTTTGGAAATTTATGGAGATGGAGAGCTAAAGCCTGTTCTATCAGCGTATGCCGATGTATTGGGTATTTCTCCGAATGTTAAATTTAAAGGCTTTGTTGAGAACGTGAATGAATGTATTGCCGGTTCTTCATTCTATTTATGTTCTTCAAAAACAGAAGCATTCCCAATGGCATTTTTAGAGGCCTTATCCCTTGGCATTCCAATTATATCAGTTAACTGTCCATTTGGGCCAAGAGAAATAATAAACGATGGTTTTAATGGTTATTTACTTGATTCCGACACTATATATAGTGACTTTTACTCATGCCTACAATCAATAAAAGAAGATGAACTTATTTATAATAGCCTACAGAAAGAGGCTTTTGCGTCATCCAAAAAATATGAGATTAGTCTAATAGCTTCAAAGTGGTATGAGTTAATCTCCATTTAAAATATAGGTGGTTTCAGCGTGAAGTTGAGCATAATAATACCGTCATATAATTCCGAACGTACAATTTTATCTGCGCTTGATTCAGTTTATCTACAGAATGTCAGTAATGATGACTTCGAGGTTATAATCATTAATGATGGGTCTACAGATAACTCGCTTGCAGTTATAGAATCATTCATTAACATTAGATCCATCAACAATATAAAGGTTATTACTCAAGAAAATGGTGGTGTCGCGTCTGCTAGAAATACTGGTATTCGTATATCAACTGGGCAATATATTGCTTTTCTAGATTCAGATGATGTTTGGCTGCCTGGTAAGATAAGATATCAGATAGATTTGATGGATTCTGATGATTCCATTTCTCTTTGTGGTGGAAGGTTTAACTCTACAAGTCTAGATGTTTCAAAATTCTCCAAGATAGCTGATGACGTATATGTGATAGACTTTAAAAGTCTAATTACTAGGAACTATTTTCAGCCATCAACAGTTATGTTTAGAAGTAGTATATTGCCTAGTGTTGGACTCTTTAAAGAGGGGATGAGGCATGCGGAGGAGGGATTGTTTTTTTATAACATTGCATACTCTTACAGATGTGTTTTTATTGATAAACTCCAAATAAACTTTGGTGGTGGGAAGTCTATGTTTGGAGAAAGTGGCTTAAGTGGAAATTTGCTCTCAATGGAAAGAGGAGAGCTTCATAACTACTTATCGATCTTTCGGGATGGTAAAATATCGCTTACTAAATACATCTTCTTGGTCATATTCTCACTGTTAAAATTTATAAGAAGGGTTATCATATCGAGTCTTATAAGGCTGAGAAAATAAAAATGAACTATTATAAACATTATGGTTTTTGGGGTGGGCTTAACTTATTTATATGTAAGTTATACACAATAATATTTTTTAATCGATCCAAAATAATAAGATTACCATTTGAGTGCAGGGGGAAAAGGCTGGTAGATTTTGGTGTTGGTTTGAGTACGGGACGATATTGCAGAATAGAAGCTTACGATAGTTCAGAAAATCACAATAAACTTACCAAGTTATCTTTCGGTCGTGACTGTCAGATTAATGACTCTGTGCATATTGTCGCTGCAGATAAAGTCGAGATTGGTAATAATGTTTTGATCGCAAGTCGGGTTTTTATTTCTGACCTCAATCATGGTTCTTATTCAGGCGATTTACACTCACACCCAGATTCTTTTGCTGCTCAACGATCTTTGAGCACATCTCCTGTTATTATTTATGATAATGTTTGGATTGGGGAGGGGGTGGTAATTCTACCAGGGGTTAAAATTGGCCAGTCATCAATCATTGGTGCGAATGCCGTCGTTACAAAGGATATTCCTGATTACTCTATTGCTGTTGGTAACCCCGCAAGAGTTATAAAAAAATATAATTTCTCATCTTTGAAATGGGAGGGGGCGTTCAATGGCCAATAACTGTATTTTTATCTGCCCAGACTTTTTTAATTACAAGGGGTTAATTGAGAAAGAGCTTTCTTTGAGATATGAAAAAGTATATTCTTTTTCTGACAGACCAGAATGTAGCTCATTACTTAAGGCCCTTATAAAATATAACATCCTTCATTTTCAAAAAATTTATTCAAGAAAGCATTCAACACTGATTCTTGATTATCTATCTGATAGGATGGATGATATATCTACAGTTTTCATTGTAAAAGGGACCTGTATAGATAGAACTTTTTTTACTCATCTTAAAATCGCCAACCCAAAAATAAATATTGTTGTTTATTCATGGGACTCCGTAAAAAATGCACCAAATTTTTTAGAATTATCAAAGTCTGCAGACTCAGTTTTTAGCTTCGATCCTGAAGACTGCCTTAAATATGGATTTTCTTACATGCCATTATTTTTCTATAAAACTATGGAGAGAAATAGACATGTAATCGCCAAAAAATATGACTTTTCTTTTGTTGGTAGTTATCATAGCGATCGAGTTGCTGTATTGAATCGTTTCTTATTAAATCACCCTAATGCTAATTCTTTCATAAAAATATTCTTCCAAAGTAGATTACAGTATTTATTTTATTTTTTTTATGATAGAAATTTAAGATGCATGCCAGCATCTTGGCTGACTTTTAATGCACTATCCAATGCAGATATAGAGGGTGTTTATAGAGAATCTACATACGTTATAGACATACATCATCCATCACAATCAGGATTGACTATGCGTACATGGGAAGCCCTATCATCAACAACAGCGCTTTACACTACCAATATATTTACTTTATTACATGGCATGTCAGGAAATGTTAGGTTTATTGAGCGTCGTAGTGGCTTAGAATTAGACCGAAATATTGTTTTAGATAGAGTGAAAGAGTATCAATGTTTATTGGGCGATGCTACATCTCCATTTGATGTCGAAGCATGGATTAATCATTTGTTAAAAAATGTTCGCCCGATATGAATGCTGTAAAGTATTCGCTACGGTTTTAAGTGTTTAATGCCCGGCAATAAATATACTTAAACATAATTGCTAGTGCGAAATATAGTTATGATAATGGATTGTGAGGTTATAATTGAGCTATCTCAGACGTCATTCACGCTGGTATGAGCGTATGTTATTTAGCGCTACTTCTCTTTTCTTCATTGGGGGTGTGCTCGCTGTTTGTTTACCTGCTATCGAGCGCTGGGGCTGGGAATTTTGGCGTCATCTTGATGCGGTTAGAGTTAATACTCTGTGTGGGGCCTTTATTGCATTCTTGCTGACGGGGATTGTTCTTCATCGCTTTCTACGCTATCCAGGTGCCAGCCCGGTTGCCTATATGATCCCTACAGTGACCACTCTCTACGGTGCGCTGGTCGGGATCCTCTTCTTCTTACGCTTACCTTACAGCCGGCAGGTACTGTTTGAGTCGTATGTGGTGGCCCTGCTCTGCTGCTGGTTGGCTTACTTCATCGGTCGTCGTTACCGGACTCCTAAGTATGCCTTATTGCCCTTTGGTGACTACCAGGCCTTGACTCAGCACTCTTGTGTACAGTGGCGCCTGCTGGATGAACCGGATTTGGGAGCCGTTCGCTATGACGCTGTGGTGGCAGATCTACGGGATGAAAAGTTGGCGGGTGAGTGGGAGCGTTTCTTGGCTCGGTGCGCCTTGGCCCATATTCCCGTTTATCATATCAAGCAGATCAGTGAGGCGCTCACTGGTAGAGTGAAGATTGATCACTTGCACGAGAACCAGCTAGGCTCTTTGTTGCCGTCCCCTGTGTACGCTTTCATCAAACGTGGTCTGGATATCCTAGCGTCAGTGATCGCTATCCCGTTGTTCTCGCCGCTGATGCTGGTGACGGCGATCTTGATCAAGCTGGAGAGCCCTGGGCCCGTGATGTTTTTGCAAAACCGAGTGGGAAAAGGAAACCAAAATTTTCAGATTTATAAGTTCCGCAGCATGTGTCAGAACTCCGAGCAGCACGGCGCTCAATTTGCACAAGATGGGGACATGCGCGTCACCCGGGTGGGCAAGGTGATCCGCAAGTTGCGCATTGATGAACTACCTCAGTTCTTCAATGTGCTCAAGGGAGACATGAGCCTGATAGGTCCGAGACCGGAGCAGCGTACTTTCGTGGATCAATTTGATCGGGAAATACCCTTCTACATGTATCGTCATATCGTACGACCCGGGATCAGTGGTTGGGCTCAGGTCGTGCATGGCTATGCAGCTGATGCCGATGATACCCGTATCAAGATCGAACATGATTTTTACTACATCAAGCATTTCTCCCTCTGGCTGGATGTTCTAATCGTGTTCAAAACCATTCGGACTATCCTGACTGGTTTTGGGGCCCGGTGATCCCGGATGAAGATCTTGTTGTTGGGGGCTCGTGGCCAACTGGGACGAGCCCTTTTTTCTGCACTGCACCAGATGTTTCCTAATTGGCAAGTTAATGCACTTGGAAGGGAAGAGTGTGACATCACGATTCCAGATGTCTTGTGTGGCTGGATTGATGCTTGCAGTCCCGATGTCATCATCAATTGTGCTGCCTACACGGCAGTCGATGAGGCGGAAAGTGAGCAGGAACTGGCCGACATGGCAAATCACCAGGCCTTGTTATGTATGGCGAGGGAAGCCAGGAATGCGGGGGCGTTGCTGGTGCACTTCTCGACGGATTATGTATTTGACGGGACAGGGACTCGACCTTGGCTTGAAACTGATCAACCCCGACCTCTGAATGTCTATGGAATGAGCAAGTATGCTGGTGAACTGGCCATACAACGCCTGTGCTCACACCATCTGATTATTCGTACTGGCTGGTTGTATGGTGGGGAAGGCAGGCACTTTGCTCGTACCATTTTGGCACGTGCCACGCAGGGACAGGCACTTGCTGTGGTTGATGATCAGTGGGGGGCTCCGACTCGGGTTGATTGGCTGGCGAGCGCATCTGTATTTGCGCTGTCGCAAGTGTTGAATTCACCTAATAAGGCAGGGCTATACCATCTGGTGTGCCGCGGCGAGACAAACTGGCATGGTTTTGCCTCTGCTCTGGTAAATGAAGCGTTTCGGTTAGGTATGTTGAAAGAACAGATAAATGTTCGCACGATTCATTCGGATGAATGGCCGCAACAGGCGCGCCGACCTTTGAACTCGAGGTTGGATTGCCATCATTTTTCCGATCTTTTTGGAACTGAGCAGCCACACTGGCAGGAACAGATGAAAGATTGGCTGCTTAATCTTAACAAATCAGAGGTGAAAGTAATATGAGGCTTTCATTAGAGCAGTCCAATTAAACAAATACTTATTAAGATGATTTGATACATCGTTGAAATAGTGAGAATTTTATTTATGTAATGAAGGTTATCTTTTGTTTAATTAGGTTATTTAAGTTTTAAATCACATTTTTATTGGTTTTTTAATATAAAGCTGCGGCTAAAAGTTATTAATTAATAACGTTTATACTATGCCTTGTGAAGGCTGTTGGTGTGGTATATATTTGTTGGAGCTTTTTCATTTTTAGAGATGAATATGAACAAACAACAATTAGATAATTTGGATAATAAGTTGCCACAAGGTTGGCAGGCAACTTCAGGTAATGAGATTGACTTGTATGAATTGTTTTTAGTACTGTGGCGTCAGAAAATACAAATCCTGATAATCACGGTCCTGTTTGCTATTGCTGGTATCGGTTATGCCCTGTTGGCGCCACAGGTTTGGGTTAGCCAGTCTCAGATAAAACCACCGTCATTGCAGGAAGTAGAATCACTCGAGCTCAGAGTTAACCAGCTGATTAACGCTCAGATACCAGCCGCCATTTTTGATTCGTTTAAAAAAGGCGCTCTTTATGGCGACTTTGTGAGCAGCTTCAACAGTTTCAATAACAAACGGCAGTTTCTGATAGAACAGGGTTATCTGGATATGGATGCAGAGGTAGCCGGGATAACGGATGATAAAGGGAAACGCACCCTGCTGAGGAAAATGGCTGATGGGATCAGCGCAGTTGCTTTTGATGCACCGAGTGACAACATTACCCTCTCTTTTGGAGCGGCCACTGCAACTGAAGCTCAGCAGCGGCTTAAACAATACATAGCTTTCATCCAGCAACAGGAGATTGCGTCGAAGAGCAAGGAACTGGAGACAATCTGGCAAAACCGGATAAAAGTTCTGCTGTCCCAGTATGACAGTATCAAGGCTGATACTCTTACCCAGCTGAAGGATGATGTTTCGCGTACAGAATACAGCCTGCGTATCAGTCGTGCGGCAGGTATCGAGACCCCGGTCGAGAACCTCAATGTTCGTGATGGATTTAATATCGAGTGGGGGGCTAAAGCGCTTGCTGAGAAGCTTAAAGTATTAAAAGAATTGAAAAATCTTGAGCTTCTAAATCCAGCCCTGAGCGATCTACGCTTACAGCTGAGTAGTCTAAGGGCTATCAAACTGGAGCAACAATCGTTCCAGTCTTTTTCCTATTTGGCTTCTCCAAGCGAGCCCCTTAGCCGCGACAAACCCAAGCGTCCTCTGGTGGTCGTGCTGGCTACCTTGCTTGGTGGCATGTTGGGGGTCGGTGTGGTTCTGGTTCGGCATGCTTTTCGTCGGCCAGAGCAGGTATGATGACCAAATTAAGTAAGGAACGGGGGGCTATGGCCCCCTTTTTTTCGGTATTTTCGTCGCACCGCTGATTTATGAGCACGGCTCAACAACTTAAAGGGGATCAAGGAAGATGAGCAATAAGGGTCTCTTTGCTGCCGTCTGCGCTCTGTACTGGCTGCTGGGCATGCATTTCTTTATGCACAACCCCGGTGGGGCCGGGCTCTATCTGCCGTTCAACGCCTGGGGCTGGATCTTCGCCAGCCTGGTCATCGGTCTGGGGCTGTGGCAGGTGACGCTGCAGCAGCGGCTGGTGTTCTCCTCTTTGCAGGGTTGCCTCTGGCTGGGGGCGTTGCTGTTGCTGCTGCCCATGGCCTATCCCGGCTTTGACCTGAAAGACTATGCGATTCCCCGTTTGCTGGGGCTGTTTGCCGGTCTGCTGTTTCTGTTCTGTCTCTACCAGTGGCAGTTGGTGCGGGCGTCCCGTGACCGGCTGCTCTATCTGCTGCTGGGGGCGGTGGCCATCGAGGCGCTGCTCGGCCTGGTGCAGTACTACCTGCTGATCCCGGGTAACTGGCTGGGGTATGACACCCGCGCCAACCGCCCCTACGGCATCTTTCAACAACCCAATGTGATGGCGACCTTCATGGCGACCGGGCTTACGCTGGCCGGCTGGCTGGAGCTGCGCGGTAATGCCAACCCCTGGCTCAAGGGGTTGCGCTATGGGGTGATCCTGGCGGCCAGCCTGCTGCTGGTGGCGCTGCAATCTAGGGTAGGGCAGTTGGGGGGGCTGCTGGCGTTGCTCCTGCTCGTGCCCGCATTGCATCGTCAGCAGCGGCTGGCGCTGGTACTGGGTTTGGTTGCTCTCGGTATCGGGCTGGGGATCGCCTCCCAGTACGGGATCAGCGGTGTCAAACGCGGGCTGGAGGCCTATCAGTCCGGCGGCATGCGCTCCATCTACTGGCCCTATGCCGCCAAGCTGATTGCCCAGTCTCCCTGGGTTGGCTGGGGTTACGGCAGCTTTGAAACCACCTTTTTGCACCACTACATGGCCGACAAGGCGCTGAACCCGGCCATGGTACAGATTGAATACAACCTCGATCACCCCCACAACGAATTCCTCTATTGGGCGGTGGAAGGGGGGCTGGCTCCCATGCTCGGCATGGTGCTGATGGGCGGTGCTCTGTTGTGGCGCGTGATCAAGGCCGGTTGGGTCAAGGGGGGGGCGCTGCTGGCGCTGGTGACCCCCATCCTGCTGCACACCCAGACCGAGTATCCGCTTTATCACGCCATCGCCCTGTGGTGGGCCCTGCTGCTGCTGGTGTATGTGCTGGATGCGGAAGTGGAGGAGGGGCTGCAGGCCTCGGGCCGTGCCAGCTGGCGCGAGTATGTCTATCGCCCCTGGTTGTTGCTGCGCTTCGTGGCCATCATCATTCCCCTGCTGGTGGTGCCCTTCATGCTGACCGCCATTCATACCGCCTGGGTGGTCACCCAGTACGAGCGCGGCGGCTACAAGGAGCCGACCCTGCTGCTCGACGTCGTCAATCCCATGGCCTGGTTGACCCGGGTCGAGTTTGACGTCAACTCGGTGCGGTTGATGGTCGGCTTGCAGGCCAACAATCACGCAGAGCTGGAGGCATATCTCGAGTGGGGTCAGGCGTTTGTACGCCACACGCCGCGAGCCAACATCTACGCCAACATGGTGATCGCGCTGGATGCGCTGGGACGAAAAGAGGAGGCCCGGGCACTGCGCCGCGAGGCGCTGGCGCTCTACCCGGGAGATCCCTTGCTGACCGGCTCGGCCGCCACCTCCGTGGCCACGGCGCTGGAGCGCAAACCCTCGGCCTGATAGCGGCTGTCGAGGCCATGTGGGGCCGGCAGGCTGGGCGATGTTTCATCAACTGCCCCATCGCCTCGCAAAAATGGCGGCCGCTGCTGGACGGCAGAGGCGCTATGGCTAAGATAGTGGCCTCAACGTCTTGTTCAGTAGGGAGTATGAAATGGAGTTAGTGCTTGGCCCGTTGGAGGCCCGCGTGATCGGCTGTCTGATCGAAAAAGAGATCTGCACCCCGGATCAATACCCCCTCTCTCTCAATGCGCTGGTCAATGCCTGCAACCAGAAGAGCAACCGCGAGCCGGTGCTGGAGCTGTCCGAGCTCGACATCCGGGCCGTGGTGGATGAGCTGATCCGCAAGCGGCTGGTGGTCAATACCGCCGGCTTCAATGCCCGGGTTCCCCGTTACCAGCATCGCTTCTGCAACACCGAATTCGGCGAGTTGAAGTTCACCGCCCAGGAGCTCGGCATTATCTGCGAACTGTTGCTGCGCGGCCCGCAGACGCCGGGGGAGCTGCGCTCGCGCACCAACCGCCTGTGCAGCTTCGATGACGTGACCCAGGTCGATGCCGTGTTGGCCAAGCTCGCCGAACAGGGGCCCTACGTGGTCAAGCTGCCGCGCGAGCCGGGCAAGCGGGAGTCCCGTTACGCCCACCTGTTCAGTGGCGAAGTGGATCTGCAGGCGCTGGCCGAGGCGGCCCCCGCCAGCAGTTATGCCTCGCCCGCGGCGGATCGACTGGCGGCGCTGGAGGAGGAGGTCGAGCGCCTCAAGGCGCAGCTGCAGCTGCTGGCCGAGCGTCTGGCGCAGCTGGAAGGCTGATGTGCTGGCAATATGTCCATCAAGAGGCGCCGAGGCGCCTTTTTTTGTGCGCTTTTTCTGTCATCTCCATCCGGTGAACCCCATGGCCTCACCTTGCCCCAAGCCCGCCCCTGACGGGGATGCCGCAGCTTTTTTGCGTTATTTCGTCGTTAAGGGTCGAGCCGCCGTCGCTTTCCCGTTAAAATTCCGCTTTTGCACCTGCCCGTGAGTCTCGATGTCTGCGTCCACTCTCTCTTCAGATTGTTATGCCCTGCTCGGTGAGCTGCAGTTGCAGCGCACCGCCAGTATCCGCTATTTGCAAGAACAGCTGCCGTTTGGGCAGGCCCTGCTCGACAAGTTGAGTCAGTTGCAACTGCTGGGGCTGGTGCGGCTGCGTGGGGAACAACAGTGGAGTCTGACGGCAGAGGGAACCCTGGCGTTGATCCTGGCGGTGCGTTGCGGCGATTGTCCCATGCCAAACTGGGCGCGGGTGCCGTCGGTCACCGGCCAGGAGATGGCGCAGGCGCTGGTGCGAGAGC
Organism: Aeromonas sp. QDB54; assembly: GCF_027707385.1. Lineage (NCBI taxonomy): Bacteria > Pseudomonadati > Pseudomonadota > Gammaproteobacteria > Aeromonadales > Aeromonadaceae > Aeromonas > Aeromonas sp. QDB54. The sequence continues at coordinate 40,965 of NZ_JAPCIT010000010.1, forward strand.
TCTGCCTGGGGGAGGCCGGGCAAGTGCCCGCTTACTATCTGGCGGCCGATCTGCTGAGCCTGCTCGATCTGCCCGATGCCCACCGGTTGCTGGCAGGCTCGAGCCCCCAGTGGCAGCGACTGATGCTGCAGCACTTCGCCCTGCAAACGTTATTGGATGCCGAGCCCCATGAGCAGTGGCCGCTGGCCCAGGCGGCCGGAGAGTGTGCCGCCGAGCTGGCCAAGCTGAGCGACGGCTTTGCTGCCGAGTGGCAGTGGCTCTGTGGCGAGCTGAGCGGGAAAGCAAAAACTCACTGGCCCGCCCTGCAACAACTGGCGGAGCAGGGGGGAGAGCAGCCCCTTGCCGAGCGCCTGCTGGCAGCGCTTGGACAGTGGCAGGCGCAGGAAGGGCAAGAGGATGGGCAGGGTAAGTGGCCACTGACCTTCAGTGCCTTGCTTTGGCTTGGCTGGTTGCAGCAGGCCGATCCCGTACTCGCCAGCGAGCAGCGCAAGAAGTGGCAGCGCAGCCTGGCCAACCAGTTTCCGCTGCTGGCAGATCTGCTGGGGCAGTGGGCGGGTGATCGCCACGGTCAGGCGGTCGGGCTGTTCGATACCCTGCAATTGCCGCCGGAAGAGCTGCACTGGGGCTACCTCTGGCTCGATCTCTGCGCCCTTGCCCGGCACGGGGAGCAGAGCCCCCAGGTGGCCATCCTGCACAAATGGGATCTCTCCCACGTACTGGAGGCTGCCCCCCGCCACCGGTTGATGGCTTTCTGTCAGGATCTGCTGCGGCTGTTGCTGGGGCAGGGGGCGCAGCAGCCGCCGCTGCAGCAACTGCGTGCCGCCAGCGACGAGCAGGAGGCCGACGAGCAGGACGGGGAGGACAAGACACCGGCCTCCGCCAGCTGGCTCAACTGGCTACAGGGGTTGGGGCGTGCCAGCGGCGTGCGCAAGCCGCAGGAGCGACTGGTCTGGCTGCTGCATGCCGAAGGGCCCGAGCTCGAGTGCAAGATCCAGAAACAGAGCACCAAGGGGGAGTGGACTGCCGGTCGCCGGGTCGATCCCACCCTGCTCTCCACCCAGTACGCCAACCTGCTCGACGAGGAGGATTGGGCGCTGGTCCGCACGCTGCCGCGCACGCTGGGGCGGTTGCCGCGCGAGGTGTGGGCACCGCTTGCCAACCATTCCCGCCTGTTCAATGCCAGAGGGCAGAAGCTGCAGCTGGCCATCACGGCACCCTTGCTGCAGATAGTGGCCACCGAGCAGGGCATGAGTGCCGTACTGAGCCCGGCTGCCGCGGCGCGAGGGGCTCACATACTGCCGCTGGCGCAGGATCTGTGGCAGCTCATCCTCACCCCGCAGCCGCTGCTCGACCGGCTGCCTGCGCTGGAGGCCATTCCGCTGCTGCCGGCCGAGGGGCTGGCGGAACTGCAGCATACCCTGGATGCCATTGCGGGGTTGCCCTGGCACAGCCAGGTGGCGGGCCTGCACGGCAATGCCGAGCTGGCTCCCTGGCCCGGCGTGGCCTCGGTTCAGCTCGACTGGCAGGATGGCCAGCTGGCGGTCCGGCTGGTGACCCGGTTCGATGACTTGCCGCCGCAGCCCCTTGGCAAGGGCGAGGCCATCGTGCGCCAGGGGATCAAGGATTATCACTACTGGCAGCGGGACTTGGCGGCCGAGAAGGGCGAGGCCCAGCGGCTGCGCAACCAGTTGCCCATCGAGTTGCCCGGCAGCGAGTGGCGCCTCGAGGGAGAGCAGGCGCTGGCGCTGGTCAACGCCCTGCCGGAGCTGGTGGATGCCGGCGTGGTCATTCACTGGCATCAGGACAGCGCGCGTCTGAAGAGCCTCGATGAAGCCGCCCTGAGCCTGCGGATCGAGCGGCGCCAGGACTGGTTCCAGGTGGAGGGGGCGCTCTCGCTTGATGAGCACCAGATCCTCGACCTGCGCCTCATCCTGCGCCAGCTGACCCCGGGTCAGCGCACCGTTCAGCTGGACGAGAAGACCAGCCTGATGTTGAGCGACAAGCTGGTGGAGCGGCTCACCATGCTGGGCGCCATGCTCGACGAAGAGCAGCGCATCAATCACAAGCTGGCCTACCCGCTGACCCGCCTGCTCTCCGTCATCACCACCGAGGGGGATGCCGCCTGGCACTCCCTGCAACAGGAGTGGCAGCAAGAGGTGGAGTGTCCGGCCGAGCTGATGGGGCCGCTGCGGGATTATCAGAAGGAGGGGGTACGCTGGCTGGCGACCCTGGCCCACCACGGCTTTGGCGCCTGTCTGGCCGACGACATGGGCCTTGGCAAGACGCTGCAGGCGCTCATCGTGCTGCGCATGCGCCAGCATCTGGGCCCGGCGCTGGTGGTGGTACCCAAGTCAGTGGTCACCAACTGGCAGGAGGAGGTCGCGCGCTTTGCTCCCGAGCTGGAGGTGGTGGTGTTCGACAACCCGTCCGAGCGGGAAGGGATGATCCGCGAAGCCAAGGCGGGCCAGATCATCCTGCTCAACTACGGCATGCTCGGCAGTCTGGCGGAGGCGCTCAAAGCCCGCCGCTGGTCCTCCATGGTGCTGGATGAGGCGCAGCAGATCAAAAATGCCGGTACCCAGCGGGCCAAGCTGCTGTTCCAGCTGGACGGCGATTTTCGGCTCGCCCTCTCCGGTACGCCCATCGAGAACCACCTGGGGGAGCTGTGGAGCCTGTTCACCTTCATCAACCCCGGCCTGCTCGGCAGTCTCGGCGAGTTCAAGCGCCGCTTCGGCAAGGCGGTGAAGGATCCCCAGCACATGGCGCTGCTGCGGGCGGTGATCAGCCCCTTCATACTGCGCCGGCTCAAGCAGCAGGTGCTGACCGAACTGCCGGACAAGACCGAGATCATTCATCACATCAGCCTCTCCCCCGAAGAGCGCCAGCTCTACGAGGCAACCCGGCGCGAAGTGGTGCAGCAGGTACAAAGTGCCGACGGCCGCGCCCTGATGCACGTGCTGAGCGGGCTGACCCGGCTGCGCCGGCTCTGCTGCTCGCCCCAGCTGGTGATGCCCGAGTGGTCCCAGGCCAGCAGCAAGCTGGACGAGGCGATGGCGCTGCTGGAGGAGGCCATCGGCAATGGTCATCGGGTGCTGGTGTTCAGCCAGTTCGTCGATCTGCTGAGCCTGTTGCGGGCCCGCATCGAGCAGCAGCAGTGGGACTACTGCTACCTGGACGGCGGCTGCTCGGCCAAGTCCCGGCAGGAGTCCATCCTGCGTTTTCGCCACGAGGCGGTGCCGCTGTTTCTGATCAGCCTCAAGGCGGGGGGCACGGGCCTCAACCTGACCCAGGCCGATACCGTCTTGCACCTGGATCCCTGGTGGAATCCGGCGGTGGAAGATCAGGCGAGTGATCGGGCCCACCGCATGGGGCAGACCCAGCCGGTGACCGTCTATCGGCTGGTGTGCGAGCAGACGGTGGAGGAGAAGATCGTCGCCCTGCACGATGAGAAGCGGGCACTGGCCGACGGCCTGCTGAGTGGCCAGTCGGAAGTGCGCGGGCTGGATGTGGAGAGCCTGCGGGCCCTGCTGATGAGCTGATGGCGATCAGCTGGCTCGGAATAGACAAGGGGAGCATCCGGTGATGCTCCCCTTGTTGTTTGGTACGTGTTGTTTGGCTCGTGCCGTTGGGCGCGCGTGACACCTGGGCGAGGCCGCACCGCCGTTCGGGCCGGTTATCCCTGATAGAGGTAGAGATGCAGCCGCTCTATGATGGGCTCGCCGCCAATCTTGCGATCCCGCCGGGCCTGGCGCAGCTTGGGCGGGTAGTGGCCAAGGTGGGTGACGGCGGGCTGGGTGTCCGAGCAGAGCAGCAGGGGCAGGCTCGCCTTGAGCTGCTGCTTGCGAGGCTCCCGGTCCTGCCAGAGCAGGTTGATCATCGGGTGGGTCTTGACCGGCCGGCGGATCCTGAGTTCTGCGTCCGCAGGCAGGCGGCGGATGTCGTACACCTCCTGATCCACCATCTTGCTCCACTCCTCATTGTTTGACAGCGCCGGGATATAGCGGCGGCTGCGCTCCAGCATCTCCAGCACCTGCTCCCGGCTGAGCCGGCTGATGCTCTGCTTGTCAGCCCAGGTGAAGCCGAGCGAGTGCAGCTCTCCCTCAAGCCAAGTCAGCTTGCGATAGACCTGCAGAGTAATGACCCCGGGCAGCGCACTGTGTACCAGCTCGAACTTCTCATCCCGCCCGCCAGCCTGCTGCACCAGCGCCTTGAAGGCGAGCTTGCACTCGTTGACCTCATCGATCAGCGGCCGCAGCAGGGGCGCACAGGCGGCAGGAAAGCGCAGCCAGCCCGGCAGGCGGTGGGTGGCCTTGGTGGAGCAGCCGGGGCGGGCACTGTGATCCCGATAGGCGCTGAGGGTAGCGGCCAGTGCGGCCTCCTCGCCCAGATAGCCCACCTCGATCTGCTCGATGGGCTCATGCTCCTGTCCTTGCGGTACAGCGGGTAGGGGATAGACGTGGGCCTCCAGCAGCTCAAGCTGTTCCAGCTGCGCGGCCAGGGTGTCCAGCGCCTGTTCAAGCCGCTCCATCTGCTGGCGCAAGGCGGCTGTAGGGGTAAATGTCTCCATCGGCATGTCCTGTGTTTGCCTCTGTCAGCCCTGGTGAGCGGGCTGAACGCAGGGCAGTGAAAGTACTGTATAAATAACCATATCAGCCTGCGGCATGGGTGCCAAGTGCCTGCGTTCCAGGGGGTTGGAGAGGGACAAAAGATCGGAGTCATTTGAGGGTAAAATCTTTGTATCTAGCTGTTAATAAAGGATCAATAAAAGATCGCTTGGTTAACAACTGAATGTAAAGGCCAGGTTGCCCGCCTTGCTTGTGCCCACAGTGAATGCATAGCCAGTAGAGGAAACTGCATAGTTAGAAGGGATCCATGCAGGAGAATATGCTGCAGGGTATCCTGTACAGACGAAAAGATGGTTAAGTTGTTATTAATCAATGCGTTATATTCATGCTCATGACGACATCAACCATTAGTTTTAATAATGCCTGCTATCAAAATTCGTCAATTGAGTCGGCTACCCCCCCTGACTAAGCTTTGCGCAACAAATTCGCACCCCGCGCAGACATCGTAAAGAGGAGCCACATCATGGCCAACATGACTTATACCGAAGCCGGTTACCAGCATTCCAGCCAACTGAATCTGGCTGCTCGCGTCAAAATGACCGTACTGACCTGGCTGGAACGCAGCCGCAGCCGTCGCCAGCTCTCCGAGCTGCCCGAGTACCTGCTCAAGGATATCGGTCTGAACGAAGCTGATCGTTATCAAGAGACCACCAAGCCGTTCTGGCGTGGTTGATCTGCCGGGCAAGGATGCCTCATTTTACTGCTGACTCACTGTTGCCAGCCAGCGCCGCCATGGCGTGACAGACAGCCCCGTTTGCCTGGGCCCGTTCTCTTCGTTGTACCCGTTTCCCTCTCTCACGGCCTGTTGCCGACCCCTTTTGTTCCCTCGTGATGTTCCTCCCTCCCACACTTGTAACATTACTGTTTGAATTTGTTTAAAAATTGATTTTAAGCCCGAGGGCCTTGCGTATAATCCGGCCAAGCGTTCCTGACAAAAGGGTGAGATGGATGATTCCCCAGCATGACTTTTTGGCCCTGACTCGCCGCCACGAGTGGCAGCTTGAGCCGTTCTCGTTTGATCTGCCGGATGGTGCTCGCGCGAGTGTGTGGGATACGGGGGTGCTCTGCCTGGAGCCTGCCAGCGGCGCCGGCGATCTGCCGGGCGGGCGCAAGGATATCGTGCTCTCCTGCGGCATCCACGGCAACGAGACGGCCCCCATCGAGATCTGCAACCAGCTGCTGAGCCGCCTGCTCAGTGGCGAGCTTAGGGCCCGTCACCGGGTGCTGTTCCTGTTCGGCAACCCGGCGGCCATGAATCTGGGCGTGCGCGAAGTGGAGGAGAACATGAACCGGCTCTTTTCCGGCGCTCACAGCAAGGGGGAGGGGCTGTGCAACCAGGAGCGGATCCGCGCCATGCGCCTCGAGCAGTATGTGAGCCGCTTCTTTACTGATCCGGCCAGACCGCGCTACCACTACGACCTGCACACTGCCATTCGCGGCTCGCGTCACGAGAAATTTGCCGTCTATCCCTTCCCCCACGAGCGGCCTCATTGCAAGGAGCAGGTGCAGTTTCTCGGCACCTGCGGCGTGCGCACCATTCTGCTCTCCAGCGGCCCCACCACCACCTTCAGCTATTACAGCTCCCACCGCCACGGTGCTCACGCCTTCACGGTGGAGCTGGGCAAGGTGCGCCCGTTTGGCGAGAACGACATGACCCGTTTCATCGAAACCCGGCAGGCGCTGCAGGATCTGGTGACCCGGGACGAGGTGGTGCTGGAGCCCTGGCGGGCAGATGACTTCACCATTTTTGCCATCGACCGGGTGATCAACAAGCGCTCGGAGCAGTTTCGTTTCCTGTTTGCCAGCGATGTGGACAATTTCACCGAATTTCCCCAGGGTTTCGTGCTGGCCGAGGATGGCGAGCTGCGCTACACGGTAGAGAAACCGCGGGAGGCGGTGGTGTTCCCCAACGCCAACGTGGCCATCGGCCAGCGTACCGTGTTGCTGGTGGTGCCGACCCGGCTGTGGGAGTAACCCGGCGCCACTTCTGATGGCAATGGCAGGCTGCCACCGGCATTGCAGGGCGTGCAGCCCTTTTCGGGAGCCTTGAGCGATCCCGTCCTCATCCTGACAGGGAGCCCGATGCGGCTCCCTGTTTCGTTTCCTCTCAGCCGAAAAATCCAGCTTCTTTCTGAAATTAAAGAAGTTTCTACTGGTCTTACCTGGCTAAATCCCATTGCCCTTTGGTTAACAATCTATTTACATTCAAAGGGTCACCTCATGGTGGTGACGTTGACAACGGCAAGGAGCCAGTTATGACCCATGTCGACATCCCTTTCCTTCGTTACCTCGATGAGGAAGGGCGCCCGGTCGCCACACTACCGACCTGGCTGGACAAGGCGATACTGCACACCTTCTACCGCAACATGGTGATGGTGCGCAGCTATGACAAGAAAGCGATCGCGCTACAGCGAACCGGCAAGCTTGGTACGTTTCCCTCCCACCTGGGCGCCGAGGCGGTCGGGATAGGGGTCGGGCTCGCCATGCAGCCGCAGGATGTCTATGTGCCCTACTACCGGGACATGCCCACCCTCTATGTACGGGGCGTGCCCATGGAGAAAAACCTGCAGTACTGGGGCGGGGACGAGCGTGGCAGCGTCTTTTACAAGGCGGATGGCGAACTCTCCGAGGATCTGCCCATCTGCGTGCCCATCGCCACCCAGATCACCCATGCCGCCGGCATCGCCGCGGCCTTCAAACTGCGCAATCAACCCAGGGTCGCCGTGGTGACCATCGGCGATGGCGGCACCTCCAAGGGCGACTTCCTGGAGGGGCTCAACTGTGCCGGCGTCTGGCACCTGCCCATGGTGATGATCATCAACAACAACCAGTGGGCCATCTCGGTGCCGCGCAAGCTGCAGTCGAGCGCCCCCACATTGGCCCAGAAAGGGATAGGGGCCGGCGTGCGCAGCATTCAGGTGGACGGCAACGACGTAGTCGCCGTCTATGAGGCCACCCGCAGCGCCGTCGAGCGCGCCCGCAGCGGCAAGGGACCGACCCTGATCGAGGCGGTCAGCTATCGGCTGGGGGATCACACCACGGCCGACGATGCGACCCGTTATCGGGAAGCGGCCGAAGTGGAAGCCGCCTGGGCCAAGGAGCCGGTCAAGCGGCTGCGTCAGTTCATGTTTGAGCAGGGCTGGTGGGACGAGCAGCAGGAGCAGGCATTGCTGGCCGAGGCGGCCCGCGAGGTCGAGCGCGCCGTGGCCGTGTATGAAAACACGGCGGCGCAGGCCCCGGAAACCCTGCTCGACTACCAGTTTGCCGAGTTGCCGAAGGATTACCGCACGCAGCGCCGGCGCATCATTGCCAAGGGCATGCAGCAGCACAGCGGGGAGGAAGCATGAGTGATATGACGTTGCTCGAGGCCGTCAATCTGGCGTTGCATCACGAGATGGAGCGGGACCCGGACGTGGTGGTGCTCGGCGAGGATGTGGGGGTCAACGGCGGGGTGTTTCGCGCCACCGTGGGCCTGCGCGACAAGTTCGGCTTCAAGCGGGTGATCGATACCCCGCTGGCCGAGGGGCTGATCGCCGGGGTCGCGGTCGGGATGGCCACCCAGGGGCTCAAGCCCGTGGCTGAATTCCAGTTCCAGGGCTTCATCTTCCCGGGCATGGAGCAGATCATCTGCCAGGCGGCGCGGATGCGCAATCGCACCCGGGGCCGCATCACCTGCCCCATCGTCTACCGCTCCCCCTACGGCGCCGGCATTCACTCCCCCGAACACCACAGCGAGAGCGTGGAAGCCCTGTTCGCCCACATTCCCGGGCTGCGGGTGGTGATCCCCTCCAGCCCGAAACGGGCCTATGGCCTGCTGTTGTCGGCCATTCGCGACCCGGATCCCGTGATGTTCTTCGAGCCAGATCGCATCTATCGCTCGATGAAATCCGACGTGGTGGATGACGGCATTGGGTTGCCGCTGGATGTCTGCTTTACCCTGCGTCCCGGCCGTGACATCACGGTCGTCGCCTGGGGAGCCTGCATCCAGGAAGTGATGCGGGCAGCGAACCTGTTGGCGGAGCAGGACATTCAGTGCGAAGTGCTGGATCTTGCCACCATCAAGCCGCTGGACATGGAGAGCATCCTGGCGTCGGTTCGCAAGACCGGCCGCCTGCTGGTGGTGCACGAAGCGTGCGGCAGCTTCGGGGTCGGCGCCGAAATCGTGGCGCGGGTCACCGAGGAGGCACTGACTTCCCTCAAGGCACCGCCCAGACGGCTCACCGGGGTGGACGCTGCCGTCCCCTATTACCGCAACGAAGAGTACTACCTCATCACCGAGCAGGACATTGCCGATGCGGCTCATCAGCTGATGGAGAACCAGTGGCTATGAAATTTTTCAAATTACCGGATCTGGGTGAAGGCTTGGCCGAAGCCGAGATCGTCGAATGGAAGGTCAGCGCCGGCGATACCGTGAGCGTCGACCAGGTGTTGTTGTCGGTAGAGACGGCCAAGGCGCTGGTGGATGTACCTTCGCCGGTGGCGGGGGTCATCGCCAGGCTGTGTGGTGCCGAGGGGGACATCCTTCACATCGGTGCGCCGTTGGTGGAGTTCGAAGGCGGTGAAGATGACGGCACCGTCGTCGGCAAGGTCAATGCCCATCAGCAGCACATCGAGGATCACTTCGTGGTGGGAGCCATTGCCCCCGGCGGTGCCCTGGTGCAGGCCATGCCGGCCGTACGCCTACTGGCCCAGAAACTGGGGCTGGATATCGAGCGGCTCAAGGGTAGCGGCAGTGCCGGCATGGTGACCGAACAGGATGTGCAGCAGGCATTCGAGGCCCAGCAGAGCAGTGGCAACGAGTTCCTCAAGGGCTCGCGCCGGGCCATGGCCAAGGCGATGGAGCTATCCCATAAAACGGTCGTGCCGGTCAGCATCACCGATGAGGTGGACTTGCGTCACTGGCGCCCTGATGAAGACGTCACGGTGCGCCTCATCAAGGCCATCGGCGTGGCTTGTCGGGCCGAATCCTCCATGAACGCCTGGTTTGATGGCGACACCCTGTCAAGACGGTTGTTCAGAGAGGTCAACGTGGCCATTGCGGTGGATTCCAAGCATGGGCTCTATGTGCCGGTCATGGAAAACGTGGCCGAGCGGGAAGGGGCCGATCTGCGCCAAGGGCTGGATCGAATGATTGCCGACGTGAAGGCGCGCGCCGTGCCGCGCGAGATGTTGCAGGGGGCGACCATCACCCTCACCAACTTCGGCGCCATCGCGGGGCGCTATGCCAGCCCGATCGTGACGCCACCTCAAGTGGCCATCATAGGGGCGGGCAAATTGTTCGAGAAAGTCGTGTTCATCCATGGGGAGGCACGCCCGGTCAGAGCACTGCCGTTGTCGATGACATTCGACCACAGAGCCTGCACCGGCGGTGAGGCGGCACGCTTCCTCAAGGCCCTGGTACAGGCGCTGGAAGCCCCCTCATTGTGACATGTGTGCCCTGCCGTGGCAGGGCACAAATTGTTTGCGTAATCCCCAAAGCCACGTATAATCTAAACCAGCTTGAAAGGGCGATAGTTATGTCAATGAATATGATGTTTTACATCTTTTCCTGTTGTTCATAAGTTAATCCCGTTTTTTGAGCTTTATCCGCTGAAAAGCATAAGTAATTATTTTGAATACAGGTTTAAAGATATGTCTAACATGATCACCGGTACCGTTAAGTTTTTCAACGAAACCAAAGGTTTTGGCTTCATCCAGCAAGAAAACGGCCCGGACGTTTTCGTTCACTTCAGCGCTATCAGCGGTAACGGTTTCCGTACCCTGGCTGAAGGTCAGCGCGTACAGTTCTCTGTGACCCAAGGTCAGAAAGGCCCGCAGGCTGAGAACGTAACTGCTCTGTAATTCTTACAGAATTTAAGAAAGCCGTGGTGCCTCTGGTTCCACGGCTTTTTGTTTATGGACGCTTCACTCTCATCTGCTGAGAGTGAATGGTGCTACTTCCTGCTCTCTCGTTGCCTCCACTATGCTGCCATCTCTTCTGCTTGCTGCCACTCTGATCACTTCTGCCGATGTGCAGGGACAGGATACTGTCGAGGCCGAGGCAAAAGCCGTATGCCAGCAGTTTGTCGAGGTGCGCGTGGGCGGCGACTCTCTGCCCGACGAGATCAAGGCTCAACCATTGCCAAAACGGGTGGGGGAGTGGATGGTCGATGGCAAAGTAAAAGGACCCGAAGGTCCTTTACTGTTTGCCTGTCTGCTGCGTCAGGGGAAACGCTGGGAGCTGCTCAACTTTTCACTGTGGGCTCCCAAAGCAATCAAAGCGGTTTGAGTGCGACCAGCAGGTGCTGCAGATGCTCGACCATGGTCATGCCGAATGGCGTCAGATAGCCACCATCTTCCGCGCTGATGAGCCCCTGTTGATGCAGACGTGACGCTGCCTGGCAGAGTTCGTCGGACATGTCGCTGCGCAACTTGATCCCCAGGCTCATGTTGGCCGGATCAAAACATGCCAGTATTTTCAAATCGTTTACAAACTCGTTAGAAACCTGGTCGATCCCGATCATGAATGCACTCCTTACGCTAAAGATGTATGCAAACTAGCATTCCCGGATCCACTTTAGTGGGCGCTGGCTCAAACTATTGGGCTTTCTCCTTTCTATGCGTGCTCAAACGCTGCTTTTTTGGTCGTCCTGCCAGTGTTTTTTGGAGGCGTAGTTGAGTCCGCCCCTGCCATGCCAAACATGATAGGATAGGAGCCTCCTTTGTCTTTCTGGCCGAACGCTGCGTATCGGCCTTCGGTTCAAGGCGTATTCCATGGTCAAGATCACACTGGTATCACTGCTGCACACACTGGGGGCGCGTTTCCCCGTCTATCCCGTCTCCCTGTTGTTGCCCCTGCTCGAGCAGCATCAGGGCGATGTCTGGCTGCCGGCCTGCAAGGGAGCGGATGTCGCCGCCCTGCGTCAGCATGGCAAGGGGGCAGCCGCCCAGACCCTGGCCCCGCTGACGGCGGCCTGGTGTGATTTTGCTACCGGTGAAGAGGGTGCGACGCCCGAGCTGGATGCGCTGGCCAATTATGACAGCGAGATGATGGACAATTTGCTGATGTACTGGCACAGCCCGGCCAAGATCAACAGCCCGATCACCGACAACCTGTTCGAGTTGCGCCGCGAGGTGGTGGATGAGGCCCATGGCGGCAAGCTGGCTGCTGCTTGGCAAGCGCAACAACAGGCCCGTTTCGAGCAGATCATGGCCGCTGCCCTGGCCGGACGGGAGCAGCTCTGCTTCGTCGAGGTGGAATCCGCCTACTGGCTGCGCCAGCGTTTGAGCGAGATGGCGGGGATCACCCTGGTGACCCCCGAGCTGGGGTGAGATCGCGAAAAATCGGTGACCGATCTCTCATACTGGACAAGGCGCCGGCAAGATGTGAACATGGCGCCCTTTATTGCACAAGAGACTTGACAGATGAGCTATGAACTGAGCGACACCGAGCGCAATGCAGCGCTGCAACTGAACGCGGACTACCGCTTTGATCACTTCATCAGCAAGCTGGTCGAGCACGAAGAGCTGTTCGTTCTGACCGACGAGCACGGCGTCATGATGCTGACCACCGACGATGAAGACTGCATCCCGGTATGGCCGCACCCGGAATACGCCAAGGCGTGGGCCGAAGGGGAGTGGGCCGACTGCAAGCCGCAGTCCATCACCCTCAAGGTGTGGCTGGAGCGCTGGATCGACGGCATGGAGCAGGATGAACTGTGCGTTGCCGTGTTCCCGACCCCGGATCAGGAAGGCATCGTGCTGGAGCCGGCCGACGTGGCCGATGCTATCGCCCAGAAGCAGGCCAAGCGCGGTTAATCGCTGCTGCTTCAAGCTGGCAACCCCGGTTGCAAAGAAGACCCCGCCACTGTGCGGGGTCTTTTTGTTGGTGGCCTAGGCCAACCTTGGCAAAGAGGCAGGCTGCACAGGCCCCTATTTCTGCTGATAGGTGGTATCAACCCGGGTGACGGCCGGGAAGGCCTGATCCGCCTTGATGGCGGCCTGGGTCTGCGTCTTGGCCTCTTCATCAATCCAGAACAGGCCGCCGAAGCTGTAGCCGCTGTTGCTGCCGTCCAGCGGCCAGTAGAGCAACTCGCTCTTGGGCGTCGCCGGCAGCTTGGGCAGTTTTATCCAGCGCCAGGCCCCTTCCCGGGTGTAGGGCACCTGATAGGCGGGCACAAAGCTGGCCAGCTCATAGAGCCGTTGCTGGATCTGGCGCGACAGCGCCGCTTTTTTGGCGAAGTCGAACTCCTTGTCGTACTGCTCCACCAGGGCCGTGATGGCATCGTCATCGATGTTCATGATGTTGTTGGTCTGCGGCTTGTTGGCGTTGATCTTGTGGAAGAACTCCCAATAGGCGGGATAACGGCTGCCTGACCAGGCCATCCAGGCGCTCTGGTGTTTTTTCTCCAGCATCGATTTGAAGCCGGCCGAGGCATCCATCAGGTTGAGCTCGAGGTTGAGCCCCGCCTTCTTGGCCTCTTCGCGCAGCAGGGTGAGGCGCTGGGCGTGCTCCGCCGTGGTGTAGGTGATGGTCAGGGTCAGCGGCTGGCCCTGGCTGTTTTGCAGGGTGCCGTCGGGGCCGGGCTTGGTGAAACCGGCCTTGGCAAAGTAGTGGCGCGCCAGCTCGGGATCAAACGGACGGGCCTTGAGATCCGTGTTGGTGAACTCCCCCTGGCCGGAGCCATAGCTGTTGAGGCGCTGGTAATCCCCTCGCAGCAGGGTGGTGAGCATCTTGTCGAGATTGAGGGCGTGCTGGATGCCGAGCCGCACATTGAGATTGCGCAGCAGCAGATCGGCGGTGTTGAGATAGAGCCCCGTGGGGGGTTGAGGGGTCTGATTGTAGAACCAGAGGCGTTCGATATAGCCCTTGGCGAACTCCGGCGTTTTGCTCTTGTCGTGCCACCAGTTGGGCATCACTAGCGGGAAGGTATCGAGCTCGCCGCGCAGGAAGTGCTGCCAGGCGATGTTCTGATCCCTGAGTACCTTGAGCTCGATCCGATCCGGGTTGAAACGGTGCTGGAAGTAGCGCTCGTCATTGCCCCACCAATCCTTGACCCGCTCGAAGGTGACCGACTTGCCCTTCTTCACCTCGCCAAGCTGATAGGGGCCGGTCACCGGCAGCAGCTTCCAGTTGTACGTCTTGACCCAGTCGGCGGTGATCTTGATGGCGTGGCTGGGGGCCGGGCTGAAGGGCAGGGATTCCAGCAGATCCTGGCGACTCTTGGCCGTGCCGCTGGAGATGGCCAGGGTGTGGTCATCAAACTTGGTCACTTCGCTTATCTGGGTGCTGTAGTAGTTGTTGTACCAGGGGTCGTTGATCTCCTTGCTGCGCAGCAGCTTGAGGGTGAACAGCCAGTCATCGGCGGTGACCGGTTGACCGTCCGACCAGCGTGCCTTGGGATTGATGCGCAGATAGAGGGTCTTGTGGTCAGGCCCGAAGGCCCATTCGTTGGCCAGCATCGGCATGGGATTGCCGGTGACGGGATGGGTACTCAAGAGCGGCAGATTGGTCTCCCGCATATAGCCGGCGAAGCCGCCGTTGGAGTCCGGGCCGTAGACCCGCAGGGTCAGCGGAAAACTGGTCATGAAGCCGCGAAAGGTACCGCCCCGCTTGGCGGCCGGATCCGCGAAAGCGGGATCCGCGTTGTTGCTCTCCCAGGTCAGATCGGCTGGCAGGGTGGCGCTCCAGCCGTAGTGGCTCAGACAGAGGGTCAGGGCAATGGCACTGCTGCGCAGAAGGCGCGGGATGATGCGGGGGTTGGTGGTGAAGGTCGATGGCATGTCCTTGCTCTCCTGATGGCTGCGTCCTGCAGGCCACTGGTGGGTGGCTCCAGCCCCGATGGGGGCTGGCTCATCATGGAAAGTTTCCCCGCCCTGGTCAATGGCGGCGGGCAAATAAGGATCAGGCTGCAGCCTGCGGCTTGAACCAGCGCAGCCGGCCGCCCAGCAGATGCACCACAAAGCCGAGTAGCACCAGGGCCGAGCCCAGCCACTGCAAGGGGGTGGGGTGCTCGTCCAGCAGCAGGGCCGCGGCCACCATGCCGACGCAGGGCACCAGCAGGGAGAGAGGGGCCACCTGCGCCACCGGGTAGCGCATCAGCAACCGGCCCCACAGGCCGTAGCCGAGCCAGGTGGCGACAAACGAGAGATAGAGCACGCACAGGAAACCTTGCCAGCTGATGTTGAGCAGGCTGCTGGCCATCAGCTCGGGCCCCTCGAACAACCAGGAGAGGGCGAGGAAGGGAAGGATGGGCACCAGTCCGCCCCAGGCGATAAGGCTGGGCAGCGTGGTCTGGTAGCGCAGCCCGATCTGGCGATTGATGACGTTGCCAAGGCCCCAGCAGGCGGCCGCGCAGAGGGTCAGCACAAAACCGAGCAGGGTCAGGTTGCCTTCGCCATGGGTGGCGATGAGATAGAGGCCGGCTCCCGCCAGCGGCAGGGCCACCCAGTGGTGGGGTTGCCAGCGCTCACCCAGCCAGATCATGGCGAACAGCAGGGTGAACACCACCTGGGATTGCAGCACCAGCGAGGCCATGCCCGCCGGCATGCCGAACTTCATGGCGCAGAACAGAAAGGAGAACTGCCCGAGGCTGATGGCACCGCCATAGGCCAGCAGCCAGCGCCACGGCATGGCGGGTCTGGGGACCAGCAAGATGGCGGGAAAGACCACCCCGACGAAGCGCAGCGCCCCCAGCAGCAGCGGGGGAATGCCCTCCAGCCCCCACTTGATGGCGACGAAGTTGAGCCCCCAGCAGAGGATGACCAGAGCGGCCAGAAACTTGTCCTTGGTGTGCATGCGGCGTCCTTCGGTGTGTGGCCTCTGGCAGGAGAGGCCAAAAGAGGACGAGCATACCCCAGCCTCGGTGGGCGCCGTCAAGCCGCCAGGCGGGGGAGCAACCTGGCAACGGGGGGCAAGGTGCGATTCAGGCGGCGACGCAGTGCACTGTGATGCCGCGTGCGGCCAGGGTGGCCCGCATGGGGGCGGGCAGGGCATCGTCGGTGACCAGCACGCCGATCTGGCCCGGCGTACCGAGCGGACTCGGGTGGATGGCGCCGAACTTGCTGCTGTCGGTGATGACCACATTGGTCACCCCCTTGGCCAGCACGCTGTTGACCACGTCTGCCCGCATCATGTCGCGGCCGGTGAAGCCCATCTCGGGGTGAAAACCGTCTACCCCGATGAAGGCCTTGGAGAAGTGCACCTGCTCGATGCACAGCCGGGTCAGCGGCCCCACCACGCTCTCGCTCTGATGCTGGAACAGGCCTCCGAGCAGCACCACCTGGGCCTGGGTGTCGCGCAGCAGGTGGGCAATATAGCTGCTGATGGTGATGATGGTGACCCGCTTGTGCAGGGCCAGATGACGGGCCAGCAGGGCGTTGGCGCTGCCCCCCTCGATAAAGACCGTCTCGCCATCCTCCACCAACTGGGCGGCCCGCTCGGCGAGGCGCTCCTTGAGCAGGTAGTTGATGTTCATCCGGGCGTCGGGATCGTCGCTCTCCAGCGCCATGGCCGAGCCGTGCACCCGCTTGAGCAGCCCCTGTTTTTCGAGCGCGGTCAGGTCGTTGCGCACCGTCACCTCCGAGACCCCGGTACGTTGGGAGAGCTCGCTCACGCTCATCTTGCGGGCCTGATGGACCAGGGTGAGGATCAGTTGGTGGCGTGGGTTCATGGGGCCTCGCTGGCTGGCAGTGGATAGCGGCAAGCCACCGCGCGGGTGGCTTGCCGGTCATAAAGGGGCACAGCTGCCCCTGGTGGGGCCCGTCAGAGACTGTGCTCGGTGCGGGCGATGATATCATCTTGCGCATCGGGGGATAAGGCGGTGAAGAAGGCCGAATAGCCCGCCACCCGCACCACCAGATCCCGGTACTGGTCGGGATGGGCCTTGGCGGCCAGCAGGGTTTCCCGCGAGACGATGTTGTACTGCACGTGCCACCCCTTGTGCACCTCGAAGAAGGTGCGCAGCAGACTCATCAGCTTGGCCTTGTCCCGCTCGTTTTCAAGGCTGGCCGGGCTCAGCTTCTGGTTGAGCAGCACGCCGCCGAGAATGGCCGCCGTGGGCAGCTTGCCGAGCGAGTTGAACACCGCCGTGGGGCCGAGGCGATCCGATCCCGACGCTGGGCTGGCCCCTTCCGCCAGCGGGGTGTGGGCGTGGCGGCCATCCGGGGTGGCCATGGTGGCCGCCCCAAACGGCACGTTGGCCGAGATGGAGGAGGTGCCCGCATAGTAGGTGCCGCCGATGGGGCCACGGCCGAAGCGGGTGTTGTGCAGTCCCTTGAGCTCGTCGATGTAGCTCTGGTAGGCCTGTACCAGCAGCAGGTCGACCTCGTCCAGATCGTTGCCATATTTGGGGGCCGCGTGGGTGAGGCGCTGGCGCAGCTGCTCCCCCTCGAGCCCGGCAAAATCCTGCTCGAGCGCTTCGGCCAGCTCGCGCTGATCCACCACGCCCTGCTCGAATACCAGTGTCTTCAGCGCCGCCAGGCTGTTGCCCAGGTTGGCGATCCCCACCTGCAATCCGGAGACCCAGTCATAGACGGCGCCCCCCTGCTTGATGGTCTTGCCGCGCTCGATGCAGTCATCCACCAGGGCGCTGCAGAGGATGTCGTGGGCCTGGGCCTCCAGCACGCTGTCGACCACGCAGTCGATCTCGATGGATTTGCGGGTGAAGTAGCGCACCTGCTCGTCCCAGCGGGCCATCACCTCGTCGAAGTGGCCGAACGAGCCTTGCCGCAGTGACTGGGGCTGGGGCAAGAAGACCTTGCCGGTGGTGGCATCGCGGCCGCCATCGAGCGCCGCCAGCAGGATGCGGGCGAAGTTGATGAAGCTCATGCCGGTGCAGCGATAGCCCCACTTGCCGGGTACCGCGGTCTCGATGCAGCCGATGGCGGCGTAGTGGTGGGCATCCTCCTCGCTTACGCCAAGCTTGATGAACTCGGGGATCACCACCTCATCGTTGTTGAAGGCGGGCATGCCGAAGCCGCAGCGGATCACCTGGATGCAGGCGTCGAGGAAATCCTCGCTCATGCCGGCATGGTAGCGCACCGAGAGGTTGGGCTGGGTGGAGCGCAGCTGGCCGCAGGACTCCAGAATCGCGTAGGAGAGGCCGTTGACCGCATCATGGGCCTTGCCATCCCGCCAGTTCTGGCCGCCGATGGTGACGTTCTGGTAGAGCGGGCTGCCGGCGGAGGCCTTGGAGTGGGTGCCTGAGCGGATCTTGTTCACCTCCAGCAACTTGAGCCAGCACCCTTGCAGCAGCTCGATGGCGCGTGTGCGCGGCAGGGATTCCGACAGCTCTACTTCGCGGCGATACCAGGGGTAGAGGTACTGGTCCATCCGGCCAAACGACACCGAGTGGCCGTTGGACTCGATCTGCAGGATGAGCTGGATGAAGTAGCAGAGCTGCAGCGCCTGCCAGAAGGTCTCGGGGGGCCGGTGAGCGATGTGGGCGCAGTTGAGGGCGATGGTCTCAAGCTCACAGCGGCGCTCGGGACGCGGCTCCTGCAGCGCCAGCTCGCGGGCCAGCGCGGCGTAACGCTCGATGTGCTGGCTGACGGCATCGAAGGTGATGGCGACGGCCTGCAGGAACTGCTCGCGCTGCAGATCGGCCCAGTCCGCCAGATCGAGCCGGCCGCGCCGCTCGGCCACCTTGACCTTGAGGCCGTCGAGACCGAGAGCAAGCAGCTGCTCGTAGTTGACCGCGAGGTGCGCATCCCCCGAGGTCATGTTGCCCTCGGCCTTGATGATGCCGCTCTCCAGCAGCCCCTTCTGCTCGTCGGTAAAGAGGCCGTAGCAGCGATCCTGCACCGTCTGGCCGCGCCAGAAGGGGGTGAGGGCGTGGATGGCCAGCTTGTCCGCCTCGCTCACCGCAAAGCCGGCGCCGGGGCGATCCGCCAGCTCGTCGATCTCCTTCTCGATCCAGCCCACCGTGTATTCGGGAAAGAGCGGCGCCGCCCGCACCTGGCTGGCCTGGTTGCCGACGATGAGCTCGTCGTGCTTGATCCAGATGGTGCGCTCCTTGAGGTGGTGGGCCAGCGCCAGGGCGCGGCGCACTGGCAGCGGCCGGGCCAGGTGGGCCTGATAGGCCTCTGTATAGTGGCGGGCCCGCTCGGTGCAGACCGGCGGCTGGACGATGTGGATCAGGCTCTCCTTGTGGGCACGGATCCGCGGGGGCAGGGTGGTGAGGTCGAGCTGGGTCATGGTCTTATCCTCTGGTCATAGGACGGTGAGTTGACGGTAAGTGGCGGATGTCATGGGTTTGCTCCTAGCCCCGGGTGAGCGGGGTCAGCCCCTGCGCACGGGCACACTCATGGGCAAAGGCGAGCAGTGCCGGGTCATCAAGCGGTTGCGGTGGGGCCTGATAGGGTTGGTCGAGCAGGGCGTACTTGCCTGCGCCCAGGGTGTGGTAGGGGAGAAAGTGGATCTCC
Organism: Aeromonas sp. QDB54; assembly: GCF_027707385.1. Taxonomy (NCBI): domain Bacteria; kingdom Pseudomonadati; phylum Pseudomonadota; class Gammaproteobacteria; order Aeromonadales; family Aeromonadaceae; genus Aeromonas; species Aeromonas sp. QDB54. The sequence goes on from NZ_JAPCIT010000010.1 coordinate 59,993, forward strand.
TGCACGGTGCCAAGGCTGGCGGCGGCCCGGGTGATGGCCTCGATGGAAGCGCGGTCGGCATTGAAGCCGGGGATGAGCGGCACCCGGATCTGCATGGCCACGCCGCGCTCGGCCAGGCGCTTGAGATTGGCCAGGGGCAGGGCGACCTTGCCACGGGTCCAGTCGAAGAAGCGCTCCTCATCCACATGCTTGAGATCCGCCAGCAGCAGGTCGAGGTGGGGGAGGCTAGGTTCAATCTGGGGCCAGGGTACGTGCAGGCAACTTTCCACCGCAGTATGCAGCCCCTCGGCCTTGCAGCGGGCCAGCAGGCTGGCGGCAAACTCGGGCTGCATGAAGGGCTCGCCGCCGGAGAGGGTGACCCCCCCGCCGCTGCGCTCGAAGAAGGGGCGATCCCGCAAGATGGTGGCCATCAGGGTGTCCAGGCTCTCCTCCCGGCCGCACACCTGCAGCGCTTCGCTGGGGCAGAGGCCGCGCAGCCGTTCCACATCCTGATTGCGCAGGGCTGAGCGGGTGAGCTGGACACCCTGGCTGTCACGCAAGATTGCCGGGCAGGCGTCGCTGCAGAGCCGGCATCCCTCGATGCATTGGCGCCGGTCGAGTAGTATGTCCGGCTTGGGAGAGCGGCTTTCCGGGTTTTGACACCAGCGACAGGCCAGCGAGCACCCCTTGAGAAACACCAGGGTGCGAATGCCGGGGCCATCATGGGTTGAATAGCGTTGCAGGTCGAAAATCATACCGCCTCCTTTTGTTTTTGCATTCTATTTTCTTTCGTTCGAAAGTTGATTTGATTTTGATCAAACAATGTGCGGATGTTATCTCGCTAGAATGGCGACAGATTGAACATCCCATTAAGGAGTCAGAGATGGAGCTTTATCTCGATACTGCCGATGTGGCTGCGGTGCGCCGCTGGTCACGGATCCTGCCGCTGGCCGGCGTCACCACCAACCCGTCCATTACCGCGGCAGGCGGTATGCCGCTGACCGAGTTGCTGCCCGCCCTGCGGGAGGTGCTGGGGCCCAAGGCCCGGCTGTTTGCTCAGGTGATGGCCAAAACCGAGACCGAGATGGTGCGCGAGGCATTTGCCCTGCGTGAGCTGGACCGGGACCTGGTGATTAAGATCCCGGTATGTGAAGAGGGGCTGGCGGCCATCAAGACCCTGACGGCCAACGGGGTGCCGACCCTGGGCACGGCGGTCTATACCCCGCTGCAGGGCTGGCTGGCGGCGGTGGCGGGGGCCGAATACGTGGCGCCCTACGTCAACCGGCTGGATGCCCAGGGGGGCGATGGCATCGCCACAGTACAGGAGCTGCAACAGCTGCTGGCGCTGCATGCGCCGCACAGCAAGGTGCTGGCGGCATCGTTCCGCACTCCGCGCCAGGCGCTTGACTGCCTGCTGGCGGGTTGCCAGTCCATCACGCTGCCGCTCGATGTGGCCGAACAGCTGTTGCGGGTGCCGGCGGTGGACGCGGCGCTGGCGAAGTTTGACGAGGATTGGCAGCGGGCGTTTGCCTGAGGCTGCTTGAAGGCCGGATGAAGGGGCGGCAGGCGGGCTAAGCTAGAAGAGAGGGCCCGCTGTGACGGGCCACTATCGATGGCTGATCGGAGGTGCCCCATGAGCGACCATACCCTGCTGCCCCATGGTGAAGATCTGCGCCGTGCCGTGCGCTGGCTCAGCGAGCACCATCAACACGACATCCGGGCCATCGAAGAGGCCTGCATCCGTTTTGATCTGTCGCCGCTGGATGAGGAGTTTCTCATCCAGCACTGCGCCGAACGGTTGCGGGAGGGGGATGCCGACTAGACGAAGTTGGCGAGGTTGATGCCGAACTCCTTGGGATCGACCGTGCTCTCGATGGTTTCCTGCACCCCGTTCTTGGCCAGATCCAGCCACTGCACCTCGAGGTAGTGGCGCTGGGTCCCGTGATAGATCACCTTCACCACCGGTTTGAGCGGCTCATGGGGATTGCGCTGCATGACGATGGCCAGCCGCTGGTTGGAGAGCTGCACCAGCGTCCCCACCGGATAGACCCCCATGCACTTGATGAACTTGGTAACCAGTTCGGCATCGAAGTGGTGGTTGATCCCCTTGAGCAGAATGCGAAAGGCCTGGGTCGGCTGCATGCCCTGCTTGTAGACCCGATCCGCCGTAACGGCATCATAGACATCGACGATGCCGCTCATGCGGGTATAGAGCGAGAGCTGCTCGCCTTTGAGTCGCTGCGGGTAACCGGTGCCGTCGAGCCGTTCGTGGTGGTTGGCGGCCACCTCCAGCATGGTGGCGGTGATGCCGGGGGTATTGCTCAGGATCTCGTAGCTGTGCACCACGTGCTGGCGCATAACGGCGAACTCCTCGTCGGTGAGCTTGCCCGGTTTGTTGAGCACCTCGTCCGGGGTCATGATCTTGCCCACGTCGTGCAGCAGGCCGCCCAGGGTCAGCTCCTTGAGCACGCTGCGGTCCAGGTCCAGATAGCGGCCGAAGTTCGCCAGCAGGATGGCGACGTTCATCGAATGCTCCATCAGGTAGGCATCCTTGGCGCGAATGCGGGCCAGGCAGAGCATGGCGTCACCGTGGGTGAACATGGTGTCCACCATCTCCTCGGCGACCGCTGCCAGCGGCGTGATGTCGATGGGCTCCCCCGCCTTGAGATGGCGGATGAACTTGCCCTGCAGCTCGCGGGCCTCCTGATAAAGCCGGCGGATCTTAAGCTCGCGCCCCTCGCCGTTGCCGCTGCCGGAGGAACGCTGGGTGCTGGTCGGGGAGATGGCCGGATCGGGGGAGATGACCTGCTCGATGCCAGGCAGCTTGCTGCGGGCGAGATCGACCCGCACCGTGAGTACGCCGCGCTTGACCAGATCGTTGATCTGCTGGCGGGTGGTCACCAGCCCCATCTGGGCAATCTCCATGCCGCCGGTCTGGCTGATGATGGCGATCACGTACATGCCGGGTTGCAGCTGGTTGACGGGAATAACGGGATGAGGTGTTTGCGACTTCATACGGCTTCCTGAACTTTATTATTATGCGTAACGTTAGGCCCTCTGTTGGCAGTCTAACACCGGCGCCCCGGTTCGTCATGGCGACATGCGTGGCAGCCGCGGCGCTTAGTGCTGGAGTTGTCGGCCCCGGCCGATATAATGACGCCCCTTTCTTGATGGACTCTGAGGTTGTGCATGCGGCTCGATAAATTTCTTTGCGATTGTTCCGACTTGACCCGCTCACTGGCGGGCAAACTGATCCGGCAGGGAGAGGTGATGGTGGACGGTATCGTGGTCAAGCAGCCCGCCTTCCACATCAACGAGCAGAGCCAGGTGGAATTTGACGGTGTCACCTTGACCCTGGATCAGCGCAACCGCTACTTCATGCTGCACAAGCCGGAAGGGTATGTCTGCTCCAACGAAGACCCGGATCACCCCACCGTGTTCTTCCTGATGGATGAGCCGGCCATGGGCAAGCTGCACGTGGTGGGGCGGCTCGATCTCGACACCACCGGCCTGGTGCTGGTGACCGACGACGGCCAGTGGTCCCATCGCATCACCTCGCCCCGTCACGAGTGCGCCAAGACCTACCACGTCTGGCTGGCAGACCCGGTCAGCCCGGATGCCATCGCATTGTTTGCCGAAGGGGTGTTGCTGCGCAGCGAGACCGAGAAGACCCGGCCGGCCCAGCTGGAGATCTTGGGAGAGTGCGAGGCGCGTCTGACCATCCACGAGGGCAAGTACCATCAGGTGAAGCGGATGTTTGCGGCCATCGGCAACAAGGTGGTGGGACTGCACCGGGAGCGGGTGGGCGACCTGACGCTGGATGAAGAGCTGGCACCGGGCGAATATCGCGAGCTGACCGCCGACGAGATCGCCCGGTTCTGACCCTGCGGGAGTCAGTGTCCGCTGGCTCCCAGCACCAGCGTGGTGCCCAGGGTCGCCAGCAGGGCGCCGGCCCAAGCCGCCAGGGAAGGGCGCTGCCCCGAGTGCCACCACAGCAGTGGCAACAGGATGACCGGTGTGGTGGAGGAGAGGATCGCCACCATGCCGACGTCCCCCTGGCGCAAGGCGACCAGGATCAGCGTCATGCCCATGGCCATCGCCAGAAAACCGTTGATGCCGATCATCCCTAATACCTGGCGGTTGATGGGGTTGTGCGGCAATGACAGCGGTACTCTCAGCGCCCGCAGGGTGCAGTGGGCCAGCAGGGCGCTGCCCATGCGGATGCCGGAGGCGCTGATTGCATCCACGGTGCCACTCATCATCACCGGTTTGGCGATGATGGCACCCAGGCTCTGGCAGAAGGCGGCGGTCAGGCCCAGGCCGATGCCGATGACGAGATGGCCGCGCACCTGTTCCCATTCACTCTGCTGCGCATTGCCACGGCGGCCGAACAGGATGGCCAGCATGACGCCGGCAAAGACCAGCATGGCTCCCACCAGTCGCCAGCCACCGAGCTGCTCGCCAAACAGCCAGAGGCCGAGCAAGGCGGAGAAGAGGGCGTGGCAGGAGAACAGCAGGCCGCTGCGTCTTGGCCCCAGCCGGTTCATGCAGGCAAACAGGGCGGTGTCACCGACGAAGATGCCGATTAGCCCCGACAGCGCCAGCAGGGGCAGGGCGCTCTGGGTCAGGGTCTGCCAGCCACCGGTGGCCAGACTGGCCGAACCCAGCATCAGGCTGACCAGCAACATGCGCCAGCGGCTGTAGGCAAATGCCCCCAGGTGGCGAGCCGGTTTGACGGAGATGAGGGCAGCGACCGCCCATAAACTGGCTGCTGCCAGTGCCAGCCACTCGTACCCCATAAAAACTCCTGAAAATGTAGCCAGATGCAGGACGCAGGCGACAACCGCTCGCACCTCATAAAAAACTACGGAAAAAAATAGCCCGAGAGACTCCATCTCTTGGGCAAGCCCGATACAATACGGGGCGTCTTCGGGGATAACAAGCGCGGCATCATGCATTCGTATTCAGGCGTGCCGCCGGCCTTCCCCCTTCTTGAAATAAGTGTTTTGAACGAGGTTTATGTCATGGTTTTGTGCCCCGCTTCCCGGCCAGCCCGTCGCTGGCTCCCTCCCTTGCTGCTGGGTCTGCTGCTGGCGCCGCCGCTGCAGGCTACCACGGTATCCCAGGAGCCTGCGCTGTCTGAGCGCCAGACCCTGGTCAAGGGCAATGGCGCCGAACCCGAGTCCCTCGATCCGGCCCAGATCCGCTCCGGTTTTCCCGGTGAAGTGGTGCTGGTGGACTTGTTCGAGGGGCTGGTGAGCGAAGATGGGCAGGGGCGGATCGTACCGGCCCAGGCCCTGCGCTGGGAGACCAGCGAGGACGGGCTGGTCTGGCGTTTCTTCCTGCGCCCCCAGCTCAAGTGGTCCAATGGTGACGCGCTCACCGCTGCCGATTTCGTCTATGCCTGGCGCCGTCTGCTGGATCCGGCCCAGGCCTCGCCCTCAGCCGGCCTGCTGCTGGCGACCGGCATCAACAATGCCCAGTCCATCTACGCCGGCGCGCTCGATCTCAACACCCTGGGGGTGGAGGCGGAAAGCGACCAGATCCTCAAAGTGACGCTGGAGCGGCCGGTGCCTTACTTCCTGCAGCTGATAAGTCAGCGCCCCTTCGTGCCGGTCAATCAGAAGGCGATCAGCCAGTTCGGCAAGCAGTGGACCCAGCCTGGCAAGCTGGTTAGCAACGGTGCCTACAAGCTGGTGAACTGGGTGCCCAATGAGCGCATCGAGGCCGAGCGCAACGTCCAGTACTGGGATGATGCCCACACCCGGGTCCAGCGGGTGACCTACCTGCCGCTCGCCTCCCAGCATGCCGAACGGCTGCGCTACGAGGCGGGGGAGATACAGCTCACCAACAAGGTGGCGCTGGAGTATTACCAGAAGACCAAGGAGGCGACCCCCGAGCGGATCTGGGGATTGCCGCTATTGGGCACCTACCTCTACACCTTCAACCTGCGTCGCCCCGAGCTGCAAGACGTGCGGGTGCGTCAGGCGCTGGCCATGACCATCGATCGGCACCTGTTGACCGAGAAGGTCAGCGGGCAGGGAGAGCAGGCCGCCTGGTCGCTGCTGCCCGGCATGCCGGGCTACGAGGCGCTGAGCTCCCCCCTGGCCCTGCAGGATCAGCCGACCCGGTTGGCCAAGGCGGCAGCCCTGCTGGCCCAGGCCGGCTATGACAGTCAGCATCCTCTCAAGCTGACGCTTACCTACAACACCTCGGAGAATCACAAGAAGCTGGCGCTGGCGGTCGCGTCCATGTGGAAGCCGCTGGGGGTCGAAGTGACGCTCAACAACATGGAGTGGAATGCCTATCAGGTGGCCAAAGACAGCGGTGATTTCATGCTGGCCCGCTCCTTCCTGTTCGGGGATTATGTGGAGCCCTCCGCCATGCTCAACAGCTTCCGCTGCCAGGATCCCCAGAACGAGAGCGGTTACTGCAACCCGACCTTCGACGGCTTGCTGCAGCAGGCGGCTGATACCCTGGATGGCAATGCGCGGACCGGGCTCTACCACCAGGCCGAGCAGCTGCTGATGGACGAGATGCCGGCCATTCCCGTCTATCACTACAATCAGATGCGGCTGGTGGATCCCACCCTGCGCGGCCTGCCGGTGCAGAACCTCAAGGGGGCGATCGCCACCAAGGATCTCTACTTCAGCCAGCAGTAAGGAGCTTGCCATGAAAATTGCCATTCTTTCCGATCTGCACGGCAGCCTGAGTTCGCTGGAGCGGGTGCTGGACCAGCTTGCCCCCTGGCAGCCGGATCACTACCTGCTGCTCGGCGATCTGCTCAACCACGGCCCGCGCAACCCGGTGCCGCCGGGGTATGCCCCTGCGGCCGTGGCCGAGCGACTCAATACGCTGGCTTCCCGCATCATGGCGGTACGGGGCAACTGTGATTCGGAAGTGGATCAGATGCTGCTGGATTTCCCCATCACCGCCCCTTACAACCAGATGCTGGTGGATGGTCGGCGCTGGTTCGTCAGTCATGGCCATCTCTATCGGCCTGCAGAGGTGCCGCTGCCTGCCGGCAGCCTGTTCATCAGCGGTCACACCCATTTGCCCGTGCTGCAGCGTGAAGGGGAGCTGGTGCTGATGAACCCGGGATCCATCTGCTTTCCGCGCGGCAACCTGGCGGCAAGTTACGGCCGCTACGAGGATGGGGTGCTCGGTATTCACGCCTGTGCGGACAGCGAAGTGTTGCTGCGGCTGGAACTGTAAAAGAGAGGGGGTTGGGATGGTCGTACTGCGGAGCAGCCAGCCGTCATAACGGGGAAGTCAGGCCTTGATGCCAATGGAGCGGGTACCGGAGCGGGTATTGCCCTTGGCGTCATAGGTCAGGGAGTTGCGATCCCGCAGCTTGCTCAGGTAGCTGGCCAGCCGGCGGTTGGAGACGATGCTGAGTTCGAGCAGGCGCCCGTTCAGATCGTTCTGTTCCTGGCAGGCATCGAGTTTCTCACGCAGGGTGCGCATCTGCTCGGGGTAGGCATTCAGTTGCTGTTTCAGGTCTGGCAGCAGCGCCATGGCCTTGTCCAGCTCTTCAATATCGGCAAGCAACTTCTGCTTGCGCTCTGCCAGCTCGGGCAGCGCCAGCGCCTGGTGCTGCTTGAGCAGGTTGAACTCCTCCTCCAGCAAGCCTTGCATCTGGGAGAGGTAGTCGTCTTGAGTGTGCAGCAGCGAAGGTAAATCCATTATCCCAGCAACTTGTCGAGGTTGGATTCGAAGCTGAACATCTTCTTGGCCACAGCTTCGCTGTTGACCTGATATTCACCATTGGCCACGGCTTTCTTCAGGCTCTCGACCCGGCTTTCATTGCCGGTGGAGGCTGAATTGAGGTTCTTCTGCATCTGTTGCAATTGCTGCGCCTCGCTGGTCAAGGAGACGGAGTCGGTCTTGACGGTCGCCGCACGGTTATCGGGGGACGAGGTCGCTGGTTTGGTATTGGCACCCTGGCTGCTCCCGGTATTTTGCAACCGGTTGTTCGCCAAGTTGTTGATATTGTTAATAGCCATAGTGTTTACCTTCGTCTGCTTTGCTGTTCGCTTACCTGTTTATCGGTGGTCATCGCCATAACTTTAGAAAAAAAGTGATCTGAAAAACACTCAGAAGGTGACCACCACGGAGCCAACAGCGTTGACTTTACCCTGCACCGTTTTGCCTGAGCGGATATTGACGAGCCTGATCATGTCTCCGAAGCTGCCATCTTGCAAGGCTCGGGCCATGGTTTTGATTTGCATGCTGCTATTTTCTGCGCTGAGGGTTACCTGATCGCCCTTGCAGACCACGCAGACCTGACTGAGCCGGATAGGCTGGCCTGGCTTGAGCTCACGTTTGCTGCGCACGCCAATGAGAGCCGTGGTATCGCTGAGATAGTCGCCGCGGATCAGGGTCTGATCCTGATAGGCCTGTGTCAGCACGCCTTCGCTCAGAATATCGCCCTTGGCCACCGGGGTGGAGACGGTCACATAAGGCTTCTGTATGCTGACCCGCACCGGCAGGTAGAGATCCCAGGGCTTCTCTTCCTCGCACTTGAGGTAGACGGTGGTATTGCGACGGATCTCCATCTTGGCCGGCAGCGTGATGGCAAGATGTTCGTCGCAGCGACTCAAAGGCAGGCGTTCATCTATGGAGGCTGCCTGCACCTGTACCTGAGCATCGAGCGGGACATCGAGCTGGCCGAGCACAAAATCCTGCGCCTTTTCTTGCAAGTAACTGGTCACCTCGGATGCCGTGGCGTGAGAAATGCCGCAAAACAGCAGTAAGGTGAGGAAAAGTCTACTAATCATTTTCGCTCGCTGGCCGATAAGTTGTTCACGTATATCACCATATTTAACTATGCTTGCTTCAGAATTCGTTCGCAGTGACATCGATAGTCTGACGCAAGCCAACACGCATGCATGATTAATGCCAAGCGTTTTTAGGGAGTGTTTATGGCCAGTATCCTGGACTCGGTCAACCAACGTACCCAGTTAGTTGGGCAAAACCGGCTGGAGTTATTGTTGTTTCGCCTCAACGGACGTCAAAGATTTGGCATCAACGTATTCAAGGTACGTGAAGTGTTGCAGTGTCCTCCCTTGACTGTCATGCCCAAGCTCAACTCCTGCATTCGTGGGGTGGCCCATATCCGCGGCCAGACCATCTCGGTGATTGACCTCAGCATGGCGATGGGCAAGCGTCCGATCGAAGATCTGACCAAGTGCTTCATCATCATCTCCGAATACAACCGCTCCATTCAGGGCTTCCTGGTGCACTCGGTCGAGCGCATCATCAACATGAACTGGGAATCCATCCTGCCGCCGCCGAAAGGGGCGGGGCGCATCAACTATATGACGGCAGTGACCGAGGTCGACGGTGAGTTGGTCGAGATACTGGACGTGGAACGCATTCTCAACGAAATCTCGCCGGTATCGACCGAGGTCAGCAAAGAGCTGGTGGAAGCCAGCGTGGAACATCCGACTCTGGGACGTCCGGTGTTGGTGGCTGATGACTCTTCCGTGGCTCGCAAGCAGGTACAGCGTGCTCTCGAAGCCATCGGCGTGCAGTGCGTATTGGCCAAGGATGGGCGTGAAGCGCTCAACATGTTGCTGGAAATGTCCAAAAACGGTCCCATCAAGGATCAGATCGCCTTGGTGATTTCGGACATCGAGATGCCGGAAATGGATGGTTATACTTTTACCGCCGAGATCCGCAACAATCCCAATCTCAAGGACTTACATGTTATTCTGCACACATCCCTCAGTGGGGTGTTCAATCAGGCCATGGTGCAGAAAGTTGGTGCGAACAATTTCATTGCCAAATTCCAGCCGGATGAATTGGCCAAGGCCGTACAAGGCGCACTCTAATCAAGAAGAACAAACTGCATGAAGACACTTTCGGACGACTTATACAAACAATTCAGCAATTTTCTGGCGGTACAGAGCGGAATCGTGCTGGGTGACAACAAACAGTATCTGGTCAAGAGTCGGCTTTCACCCTTGATGACTCAGTTTGGTATTGAGAGTCTGTCTGATCTGGTTACTCGAGCGATGAGTGTGCGTGAGCGTGACCTGAAAATGGCAGTGGTTGATGCCATGACTACCAATGAAACCCTGTGGTTTCGCGATACCTACCCCTTCCAGCTGCTGACGGACAAGATATTTCCCGAGCTCGGCAAAAGTGGTCGACCGATCAAGATCTGGTCTGCTGCCTCCTCTTCTGGGCAGGAGCCCTACTCCATTGCCATGACGGCCCTGGAACAGCAGGTCAAAAAACCGGGCACCTTGCCTGGTGGGGTGCAGATCGTCGGGACTGATATTTCCAGCACCATGCTGAACCAGTGCAAGGAAGGGGTGTACGACAGTCTGGCGCTGGCTCGCGGTCTGTCGCCCGAGCGCAAGAAGCTGTTCTTCGAACCTTACGGCGACAACAAGATGCGGGTGGTGGAGCGTGTCAGAAAATTGACCACCTTCCGGCCATTGAACCTGCTGGAAAGTTACAGCCTGCTTGGCAAGTTCGACATCATCTTCTGTCGCAACGTGCTCATCTATTTTGCACCGGAAGTGAAATCCAAGATCCTCAACCAGTTTGCTGCCAGCCTCAATCCCGGCGGCTATCTGATGCTGGGGGCTTCCGAGTCGCTGGCCGGGTTGACCGACAGGTTCGAGATGATCCGGTGCAACCCCGGCATCGTCTACAAGGTTAAATGATCCCCGCTTAAATCCCTCTTTGGCACACCTCTTGCTAACAATTTATCAAGCAGGAGGTGTGCTATGGCAATTTCATTCGACAAGGCATTTGGTATTCATCAATACACGCTGAGCGTTCGCTCCAAGCGTGCAGAGGTGTTGTCCAGCAACATTGCCAACGCGGACACGCCGGGCTTCAAGGCTCGGGACATCAACTTCTCGCAAGCATTGGAAGAGGCCCAGCAACAACAGGGCTTTGGCCTTGCCACGACCAGTGAGAAGCATTTCGCCCTGCAGATGGATGCCCCAGGTGTTACGCAATATCGCAATCCCCTGCAGCCCGATACCGGTGATGGCAACACGGTCGACGTGCAGCAGGAGCGCAGCGAGTTTTTGCGCAACAGCCTTGAATACCAGACCTCCCTTGAATTTATGAACAGCAAGATCAGCGGCCTGCTGAAGGCCTTGAAAGGAGAACAGTGATGAGTTTGTTCAAGGTCTTTGACATTGCAGGCTCGGCCATGAGTGCACAGTCTGTTCGCCTCAACACGGTAGCCAGCAACATGGCCAACGCCGACAGCGTCAGCTCCAGCGTGGAAAAAACTTACCATGCCAGGCGGCCAATTTTTGCCGCCCAGCTGGATCAGGCCATGTCGGACAAGCAGGCGTCGGCCGGGGTTGAAGTAAAGGGGATTGTCGAGAGCGAGGCCCCCTTGCTCAAGGAGTACAACCCCAACCACCCCATGGCGGATAAAGACGGCTTCATCTTCAAGCCCAACGTCAACATGGTGGAAGAGATGGCTGACATGATCAACGCCTCGCGCAGCTATCAAACCAATGTGCAGGTTGCAGACTCTGCCAAAAAGATGCTGCAGCAGACGCTCAACCTCGGCAAGTCCTGACAGGGGGACGCATAGATGGCAGATACAACCAGTGGCGTGAACGGCATCGGCCGCACGACCACCCAGACCACGGGCACGACATCGACGCCCAAGAAGGAGCTGGATCAGGAGTCGTTCCTGAAGCTGCTGACCATGCAGCTCTCCTATCAGGATCCGTTCAAACCGGTGGACAACGCCCAGATGCTTTCCCAGATGACCTCCATGTCGACGTCACAGGGGATCAGCAGCCTCTCCAACCAGATTGGCAGCCTCAATAGCCTGATGACCTCCAGTCAGGCGCTGCAAGCCTCGGCGCTGGTGGGACAAAACGTCTTGCTGCAGAGCAATGTCGGTTACCTGGAAAAAGACGGTTCTTTGCCAGGCGTGGTCGCTGTGGGTACAGAAAACAAGTATTCGAACGTCAAGATCACCATCGAAGACGAAAGCGGGCAGGTCATCAAGGAGTTTCCCCTGGAAGGTGACCAGAAGGGCAACGTCGAAATTGTATGGGATGGCAAGGACAAGGACGGAAACCCGGCCAAAGAGGGCAAATACACCCTCAAGGCAAACGGTACCGTGGACGGGAAGTCGGAGAGTGTCCCGATCTTTGCCTATGGCAAGGTCGACAGCGTGATCCTGGGTACGGCAAGCAATCCGACTCAACTCAATTTGAAAGGCCTCGGTACAACAAGCCTGAACAGTATCTTGCAGATTGCAGGTACGGTGAAAACACCATCAACCCCCACGCCAACAGCATCGATCTAAGGAGCTGGATATGTCATTTAACAATGCCTTGAGCGGTGTCAACGCGGCACAAAAAGATCTGAACGTTACCGCCAACAACATTGCCAACGTCAATACCACGGGCTTTAAAGAGTCTCGTGCCGAGTTTGCAGACGTATACGCCAACTCCATCTTCGTCAATGCCAAGACCCAGGTCGGCAATGGTGTGGCAACGGGGGCGGTGGCACAGCAGTTCCACCAGGGGGCGCTGCAGTTCACCAACAACGCCCTTGATTTGTCCATTCAGGGCAACGGCTTCTTCGTGACGTCGGACGGTCTGACCAACCTGGATCGTACCTTTACCCGAGCCGGTGCCTTCAAGCTGAATGAAAACAGCTATATGGTCAACAATCAGGGCAACTATCTGCAAGGTTATGAAATCAACACGGATGGGACGCCCAAGGCGGTCAGCATCAACGCCACCAAACCGATTCAGATACCGGATCGGGCGGGTGAGCCAAAAATGACCGAGCTGGTGGAAGCCAGTTTCAACCTGAGTATCGAGTCGAAAACCAAACCAACGTCACCGGCTGCGTTTGATCCGACCAACTCGGCCACCTTTGCCCATTCAACCTCGGTGACGATATATGATTCGCTTGGTGCCCCCCATGTGATCACCAAATATTTTGTCCGCCATGAGGATCCGGCTGCCCCGGGAACACCGCTGACACCGGGTACCTGGAGCATGTACATGTATGAAGGGAACAAGCCCATCGATATCGCTGGTGGTTCACCCAGCCCGGCTGCAGGTATCCCCACAGGCGTGAAGATGACGTTTACCTCCGGTGGCAAACTGGATCCCACGCTGACTGTTCCAGTTGACCCGATCAAAACCGTCGCTCTTGGCACGACGGCCGGGATCATCAACAACGGTGCCGATCCCACCCAGACATTGGAGATCCGTCTCGGTGATGTGACTCAATACAGCTCGCCTTTCAACGTCACCAAACTGACTCAGGATGGTGCCACCGTTGGTAACCTGACCAAGGTCGAGATTACGCCGGACGGCATTGTGTCGGCGACCTACAGCAATGCGACCACGTTGAAGGTTGCCATGGTGGCACTTGCCAAATTCGCCAACTCGCAAGGATTGACCCAGGTCGGTGATACCTCCTGGCGCCAGTCTCTGCTGTCTGGCGATGCGCTGCCCGGCACCCCCAACTCGGGCACCTTGGGCAGCATCAAGTCCTCTGCGCTGGAGCAATCCAACGTGGATTTGACCTCCCAGCTGGTCAACCTCATCACCGCGCAGCGCAACTTCCAGGCCAACTCCCGTTCGCTGGAAGTGAACAGCTCCCTGCAGCAAACCATACTGCAGATCCGCTAATCATCCTCTTGTTAACAAAGGGCGCTTCGGCGCCCTTTTTCATGGGTATTTGCCGCCTTGGCGACCCGAGGTAATGGGGATTGGCATTCAAATTGCAGTTCCTCTGTCAGAGTCATCAGTTTGACGGAGGATCCCATGGATCACCTGCTATACATCGCCATGTCGGGCGCCAAGGAGAGCATGAACAGCCTGGCTGTTCGAAGCAACAACCTGGCCAACGCCAATACCACCGGCTTCAAGTCCGACTTCGAGCAGGCGCGCAGCATGCAGGCGTTTGGCGAGGGGCTGCCCACCCGGGTGTTCGCCATGGCGGAGCGGCCAGGCCAGAACCTGCAGCATGGCATGCTGATGACCACGGGTCGGGATCTTGACGTTGCCGTCGACGGCCAGGGCTGGATTGCGGTGCAGGATCCCAAGGGCGGCGAAGCCTATACCCGCATGGGTAATCTGCAGCTGAGCGCGACCGGCAACCTGCAAACCTCCACCGGGTTGAACGTGGTGGACGATGGCGGTCAGCCCATCGTGCTGCCGCTGCCGATGGAGAAAATTGAAATCAACCGGGACGGCACCATCAGTGGCCGTCCGGAAGGGGCCGCCGCCAACCTGCCGGAGAATTTCCAGCGCATCAAACTGGTCAATCCGGCGGTGGATGCGGTGGAGAAGGGGCAGGACGGCCTGTTCCGTCGCAAGGATGGCCAGAATGAAGCGGCATCGGCCACTGTCGGCCTTATCGCCGGCTCCCTCGAGGGGAGCAACGTCAACGTGGTCGATGAAATGACCAACCTTATTCGGTTGCAACGTCAGTTTGAAACCCAGGTCAAAATAATGAAGACCGCGGAAGAGAATGACGAGGCTCAAACCCAGCTGCTGCGTATCAGCTAACCAAGGAGTTTTACATGAACCCTGCACTCTGGATCAGCAAGACCGGCTTGGATGCACAGCAGACCAACATCTCGGTTACCTCGAACAACCTGGCGAACGCCAGCACCGTGGGTTACAAAAAATCCCGGGCCATCTTCGAGGACTTGCTCTATCAAAACATCAACCAGCCCGGTGGCCGTTCATCGGCCGACACCGAGCGCCCTTCCGGCCTGATGCTGGGGGCGGGTGCCAAGGTAGTGGCCACCCAGAAGAACCACAGCCAGGGCAACGTGCAAACCACGGACAACTCGCTGGATCTGATGATAAGCGGTCGTGGCTACTTCGAGATCCAGTTGCCCGATGGCAGTGCGGCCTATACCCGTAACGGCCAGTTCACCCTCAACAGCGAAGGGACCATCGTCACACCGGGCAACGGCTATCCGTTGCAGCCAGAGATCCAGATCCCGGAGAACGCCCAGAGCGTGACGATTGGCGAGGATGGCCAGGTGTCGGTGCAGCTCAAAGGGGATGGCGCCTCCCAGGTGGTGGGGCAGATCAACACTACTGACTTCGTCAACCCCTCGGGCCTGCAGCCCATGGGCGAGAACATGTTCGTCGAGACCCAGTCCAGCGGTGCGCCGGTGCAGGGTGTCGCCGGGACGGACGGACTGGGGGTGATCAAGCAGGGCATGCTGGAGACCTCCAACGTCAACGTGACCGAAGAGCTGGTGAACCTGATCCAGGCCCAGCGGGTGTACGAGATGAACTCCAAGGTTCTCTCGGCGGTGGATGGCATGATGTCCTTCCTGATCCAGCGCACATAAGTAGGAGGCGCATGATGAAAGCCATATGGATGCTGGGACTGCTGGCGTTGGGGGGCTGCAGCAGCACGCCCAATACCGCCAAGCCCGATGATCCCGAGTTTGCCCCCGTCTACGGGGAGTCGGAGCCGGTTTCGGTCAGACCGACCGGTGCTATCTTCCAGCCCGATCAGGTCAACGGCATCTATTCGGACATCAAGGCGCACAAGGTGGGCGACATCATCACCATCGAGCTGGCCGAGTCCACTTCCGCCTCCAAGAAGGCCAATACCCAGAGCGGCAAGGATAATAAATTCACCATGAATCCGGCTGTGTTGGGCGGTGTGCCGGTGACCGCCGGCCCCTATGATCTGTCGGCCTCCCTCAGCCAGAACGGCGCCTTCAAGGGGCAGGCCAAGGCGGATCAGAGCAACAGCCTGCAGGGCAACATCTCCGTCAGCGTGGCCAAGGTTCTGCCCAACGGCAACCTGCTGGTGCGCGGCGAGAAGTGGATCATGCTCAACAACGGCAACGAATATATCCGGATCACCGGCATGATCCGCCCCGAGGATGTGACCACCGACAACAGTGTCTCATCCCAGAAGGTGGCCAATGCGCGCATCCATTACGGTGGCACCGGCGATCTGGCCAATACCCAGGAACAGGGGTGGCTCACCAGCTTTTTCAATGGCCCCTGGTGGCCGCTCTAGGAGGTGTTATGAAGTCGCTCCGTCTTGTTGCCCTGTTCTGCTGCCTGTTACCCCTGGGGATAGCCCATGCCTCCCGGATCAAGGACATCAGCTCGGTGGAAGGGGTACGTAGCAACCAGCTGATCGGCTACGGTCTGGTGGTCGGTCTGCCGGGCACGGGTGAGAAGAGCAACGCCTTCACCGAGCAGACCTTTCGCACCATGCTGAACAATTTCGGCATCAAGGTGCCGGACAACATCAAGCCCAAGATCAAGGACGTGGCGCCGGTGGCCATTCATGCGGATCTGCCGCCGTTTGCCAAGCCGGGCCAGACCATAGACGTCACCGTGTCGGCTATCGGCGAGGCCAAGAGCCTGCGCGGCGGCACCCTGCTGCAAAGCTTCCTCAAGGGGCTGGATGGCCGGGTCTATGCGGTGGCGCAGGGCAGTCTGGTGGTTGGCGGGCTGGGTGCCGAGGGGGCTGACGGCTCCAAGGTGGTGATCAATACCCCGACCGTGGGCCGCATCGCCAACGGAGCGACCGTGGAGCGGGAAGTCCCGAATTCCTTCAGCCAGGGGGATACCATCACCTTCAACCTGAACCGCCCCGATTTCACCACGGCGCGCCGGCTGGCGGACGTGGTCAACGATCTGGTCGGCCCCAACACGGCGCAGGCGCTCGATGCTACCTCGGTCAAGGTCTATGCACCGCGGGACCCGGGCCAGCGCGTCTCCTACCTCGCCACCATCGAGAACCTGGAGGTGGATCCGGCCAGCGAGGCAGCCAAGATCATCGTCAACTCCCGGACCGGCACCATTGTCATCGGCAGCCAGGTGCGGCTCAAGCCGGCGGCCATCAGTCACGGCGGCTTGACGGTCACCATCGCGGAAAATCAGCAGGTGTCCCAGCCCAATCCTCTCTCCGGCGGGCAGACGGCGGTCACCAACAACTCCACCATCAACGTGCAGCAGGAGCAGGGACGCATGTTCAAGCTGGATACCGGGGCCACCCTGGATGATCTGGTGCGGGCAGTGAATCAGGTCGGGGTGGCTCCCGGCGATCTGATGGCGATCCTGGAGGCGCTGCAACAGGCCGGCGCCATCGAAGGCCAGCTGGTCATACTGTAATAAAGCGGCAAGGGGTTGCCACGGGCGGCAATGAGGTAAGCAAAATGGCAGAGTTAGATACCAACAGCGGCGTGAATCTGGGCATGGTGCAGGATATCCAGAACCTGGATCGCCTGCGCCAGCTGAGCCAGAGCAAGGAGGGCAAGGCGGATGCGCTCATGGCGGCGTCTCGCCAGTTTGAGTCCATTTTTACCCAGACCCTGTTCCAGAGTATGCGCCAGGCCAACCAGGTATTGACCCAGGACAGCCCCTTCAACAGCAGCTACACCCAGTTCTACGAGGGGATGCTGGATGAGCAGCGGGTCGCCGACATGTCGAGCAAGGGTGGCATCGGTCTGGCTGCCATGGTGGCCAAGCAGCTCTCGCCGGAGACCTTTACCCATCACGACGGGCGGGTGCTCAAGATGCCGCAGCGTACGGAGCGGGTCTATAAACCCTATCAACCCCCCACCTCGGCCGCCAACGATCTCATCTCAGCTTCAAAAGTTGGCAAAGATTTTGCTGACAAGGAGATGAGTGGCGATGTGCAGCCTTTGGCAACGGCTCATCGCAGTCGCCGCACCATACCGCCGATGGGGCCTGCGCAAGTGGGACACGGCATTCGCGGTGCCAAGGCGCTCGATGAAACGACACAGGTGTTTGACACCCCTGAAGAGTTTGTCAACCGGCTGATGCCGTTGGCCAAGAAGGCGGCCGACAAGCTGGGATTGAGCCCGGCAGTGCTGGTAGCCCAGGCGGCGCTGGAAAGCGGCTGGGGCAAGCGGGTGATCAAGAACGGGGAGGGGCAGGTGACCCACAACCTGTTCGGCATCAAGGCCGATCCGCGCTGGGAAGGGCCCAAGACGGTGGTCAGCACTCTGGAATACGAGAAAGGAGTGGCATCGCGCCAGAAGGCGGCGTTTCGCTCCTACGAGTCGTTCGAGGAGAGCTTCAACGACTATGTCGATTTCCTGACCTCGGGTTCCCGCTACAAGGGAGCCCTGGCCAAGGTGGACAGTCCGGACCGTTATTTCGAAGCCTTGCAACAGGCTGGATACGCCACCGACCCGCACTATGCCAGGAAACTGAAACAGGTATTGCGCAGTGATGCCATTGCCGGCTACTCCGCGACCAACAATACAGAAATGGAGCTGTAAGTCATGGCAAGCGATCTGCTTGGAATTGGTACCTCGGGTGTGATGGCCCAGCAGCGACTGCTGCAGACCACCAGTAACAACATCGTCAACGTCAATAGCCAAGGCTATGTGCGTGAACGGACCCTGATCTATACCAATGCCAACGGACTGGGTACCGGCGACATGCTGACCGAGCGGGTCATCAACGCCTATGCCCAGGGAGAGGTCAGACGCGACACGTCCGCCTTCTATGCCTCTTCCACCCGTTATCAGCAACTCGCCAACACCGACAGCCTGCTGGGTGACACCAGCAACAGCGTCGGCGCCGCCATCAGCTCCTATTTCGAGGGCTTCCATACTGCCAACGAAGCGCCTGCCGACATCTCCGGCCGCAAGACCACCTTGAGCGGGCTGAGTGGCATGGTGAACCGCTTTCACACCCTGTCGGCCCAGCTGGACAAGCAGACCGACACCATCAACACCACCATCGGCGATGAAGCCAAGCGGGTGAACAGCCTGATCAACAGCATCAACGATCTGAACCAGGCCATCATTCGCACCCAGGGCACGCCGGAAGAGAACCTGATGCTGTTCGACCAGCGCGACGAGGCCATTCGCCAGCTCTCCGAGAAGATGGAGATCCGTACCGTGCCGCAGGCCAACGGCAGCATGCTGGTCAACATGAGCACCGGCCACTCCTTGGTGCTCAACGGCAGCGTTGCCCAGCTCAGCGTGGTGCCGGGCAATCCCGATGCCCGTGAGTCCGAGTTGCAGCTGGTCATGGACCCCAACAAGATCACCCTGAACAACAAGGATATTGGTGGCGGTCTCGGTGGTCTCTTCTCCGCCCGCAACGATCTGGAGCCGGCCAAGTGCGAGCTAGGTCAATTGGCAGCCGCCATGGCCGATGCCATGAACCAGCAAAACCGGTTGGGGATGGATCTGGACAACGAACTGGGGGGGGATCTCTTCTCTCTTGGCTCGAGCGATGGTCTGACCTACAGCCAGAACACCGGCAGTGGTGCCGCCAAGGTGAGCTTCGTGCCCGGCAAGGGCACGGAAGTGACTACCTTTGATTACGAAGTGCAGTTCAGCAGCGCCACCGGTTACGAGGTGTTTTCGGTGGACAAGGATGGCAACCGCACTTCGTTGACCACAGGTACCACGCCGCCCGCCACGGTGCAGGTGGCGGGTCACGGTATCCAGATCGATCTCTCCGGTACCCCGGCGGCGGGGGATAGGATCCTGCTGCAGCCGACCAAGCGGGCAGCCGCCGGCTTGGGTCAGCTGGCTACCCGGGCCGAAGATCTGGCGCTGGCATCGCCGCTCAAGGCCGATAAAGGCAAGAACAACTTCGGTTCGGGCGAGATCAAGCTCAATGGCATTACCAATACCGGTGCCGGCTCAGGCTTTGGTATCAACAGTCTGAATCCGGCCTCACCTCAGATAGTGAAGATAGACGGCAGCGGCAACTATGAGGTCTATGCGGCGGACGGTACCACGTTGATTGGGGTAGCCCCCGCTTCCAGCAAGGGACAGAACCTGATGGCTGCCCTCGAGAGTCCACTGGGTGGGCCCAAGGTCTACGCCACCCCGGCCCAGACTCCGGGGTACGAGTTCAGCATTACCGGCAAGGTGGAGGCCAAGGACAGCTTTACCCTCAGCTATAACACCGACGGCTTTGCCGACAACGCCAACGGGCTGGCTCTGGCGGATCTGCAGAACAAGGATCTGGTGCGCAAGAGCAGCAACGCCGGCACCAGCAACGACAAGATGACCTTCAACGAGGCTTACTCCAGTCTGGTGACCGGGGTGGGCAATACCGCCAGCCAGGCCAAGAGCCAGCTCAAGGCAGACGAAACGAAATTGACCCAGAGCAGGGGGATTTTCGAGAGTGTCTCCGGCGTCAGCCTGGAAGAGGAAGCGGCCAACCTGATCCGTTATCAGCAGTCCTATGCCGCCTCCGCCCAGATCGTCAGCACCGCCAAGACCATTTTCGATACCCTGTTGTCATCAGTGAGGTAAATCGATGCGTATCACCACCAACATGGTCTATGACCGCAATATCTCCTCGCTGAACGGCGCCAACGAGCGGCTGAGCACGGCGTATGAGCAGCTGATGACCGGCAACAAGTTCAAGACGGCGGGGGAAGATCCCTCCGGCATGAGCCAGAAGCTGGCGCTGACCAAGGAGATCGATCTCTTCAAGCAGTACGGGGTCAACGGCAGCCTGCTGGAAAACAGCCTGGGCCACGAGGAGACGGTGCTGACCGCCCTCAACACCGCCATGACCAGTGCCCAGACCCTGATCCAGAAGGCGAACGACTCGGCGGTGGGCTATGAGGATCGCCAGGCCATTGCCAGCGAGCTGGAGGGGCTGCAAAAGCAGATGTTCGACCTGATGAACAGCAAGAACTCCCAGGGCGAATATATCTTCGGCGGCAACCAGAGCAAGACCCAGCCCTTCATTCAGGATGCCAGCGGCAATTATGTCTTTCAGGGGGATACCGGCCAGCGCAACATTCAGGTGTCGCCGACGGTGCAGATCCCTGCCAACGATTCCGGCTTCAATCTGTTCGAGATTGTGCCGACCCGCAGAACCAGCAGCGCGGGGAGCGCCAATATTCAGGTAGGGGTGGCCGATCAGGGCCACTTCGACAGCTTCTATCGCAACAACTACGACCCTTCGCTTGCCAGCAACCAGTATACGGTGAACACCATCGCCGGCACGCCGGATACCTATGAGATCAGGGATGGCGGAGGTGCCTTGCTGCAAAGCGGCGACTATATGGCAGGCAACAAGATACCCTTCAACGGACTGGAGCTGACCCTGTCGCTGCCGGCAGGGGGGGCGGCGCAAAACTTCGTGCTGGATCCGCCCCAGAACAACAACATCCTCGATGGCATGTCCGACTTCATCACGGCGCTGCGGGATCCCAACATCACGCCGGATACCTTCCAGCTGAAGGTGGCGGATGCCACCGCCCACATGAAGAATGCCCGGCTGAACGTGGATCAGGGGCTGGGGGAGATTGGCGGCAGAATGAACGGGCTGGAGCAGGTGATGGGCTCGAACGAAGGGCTGAGCACCTTGAACCAGCAGGCGAGGGCCAAGGTCTCCGAAGCGGATCTCTATGAGGTGATTGCCACCTTGTCAAAAGAGGATGC
Source organism: Aeromonas sp. QDB54 (assembly GCF_027707385.1). Lineage (NCBI taxonomy): Bacteria > Pseudomonadati > Pseudomonadota > Gammaproteobacteria > Aeromonadales > Aeromonadaceae > Aeromonas > Aeromonas sp. QDB54. Next base: position 81,381 of record NZ_JAPCIT010000010.1, read on the forward strand.
GGCACTGAGCGCCACTCAGCTCTCCTTCAGCAAGATCAGCAAGCTGACCCTGTTCGACTACATTCGTTGACCGGTCACCCATCGCTCGCGGCCCTGATGGCTGCGAGCGATAGTTACCCGCTTGGCCCCTGTTTTTCCCGCTCGTTTATCCTCATTCAACTCCCCATGCCGGCCAATTGTAACAAGCTGTTGCCACAGGCTATTTAGCGCATTGCGACGGGTTGACTCCTATTGAGCATTCGATAATCATGCAGCCCGCACAACAGAGGGTTGTGCGCATATTTGCAGCATCTCGTTAGGCGAGGCTCCTGTATAAACACAGGCCACTGATCTCACGACGTCCAGAGACGCCCAAGATCAGGACAGTTTTCATCGGATTAAGGTGTAAACCCAAGTGGCTTCCGGCATACCGGATACGTTATGCAGTGCTAAAGCTGGTACGTGGGGATGATGACACGCCGGACGGCGTCATTTCCTGCCTATTACTCGTCAATCAAATTGCTGTTTTCTTTCAGACGGCGACGGATCACCGTTCGCGCTCAGGCTTGCCTGAAATCACATAAGGTCATTTGTGATGAAGAAAACACAGACTCTACTCAATCGTCATCAACTGCTCGATCTGGCTGCCCTGCAGGGCTGGCTGGAGCACAACCTGGATCCGGTTCAGCGTGCCGATCAGCTGCTGACCCTGCGTCCGGAAGAGCTCAACTGCATCTTCGATACCCTGCCCACTGCCGATGGGGCGGCGCTGCTCAGTTCGCTGTCTGCTGACTGTGCCGGGCGTCTGCTGATGCGGCTGCATGCCAGCATCGTCAGCGTGTTGCAGGGGGCCATGCCCCGTCGCGACATGCTGGCCATTCTGCGCCGGCTGGGCAGCAGTGATCGCACCATGCTGCTTGCCCGCTTCCCGGAGCATGTACAGTCCACCTTCTACTCCCTGCTCGACTGGCCGACCGAATCGGTGGGCGCCAACATGCGCCACGAATTCCTGGCCATTGGCGATCAGGAGACGGTGGGCAGCGCCAAGCAGCTGATCCACGATGCCTGGGACAACGCCCAGCTGTTCCAGAACCTCTATGTGGTCAACAACGACCACCGCCTGCTTGGCAGCATCTCGCTCAAATCCCTGCTGATTGCCGACCCGCAACTGCCGGTGAGCGAGTTGATGGACCGGGAGACGGTGCGCATCAACGCCCGGGCGGATCAGGAACTGGCCGCCCGCCTGTTGATTGACCGCGACATCTCTACCCTGCCGGTCGAGGATCAGGGCAAGCTGGTGGGGATCTTCCACGTGGACGATGCCGCCGACATCCTGGAGCTCGAATCGACCGAGGATGCGGAGATGCAGGGTGGCTCCTCGCCACTCGACACTCCCTATCTGCAGGCGACTCCCTGGCAACTGTGGCGCAAGCGGGTGGGCTGGCTGCTGATCCTGTTCGTGGCCGAAGCCTATACCGGTACCGTGCTGCGGGCGTTTGAGGAGCAGCTGGAAGCGGCCATCGCGCTGGCCTTCTTCATTCCGCTCCTGATCGGTACCGGCGGCAACAGTGGTACCCAGATCACCACCACCATAGTGCGAGCCATGGCGGTCGGGGAGGTGAGCCTGCGCAACCTCGGCACCGTGCTGAAAAAGGAGATCTCCACCGGTCTGCTCATCTCGGCCGCCATCGCGCTGGCCGCCTGGGTACGGGCCTGGAGCCTGGGCGTTGGCCCCCAGATCGGCATGGTCGTTACCCTGACCATCATCGCCATCGTGCTGTGGAGCGCCACCGTTGCTTCTGTGATCCCCATGGTGCTGCGTCGCTTCCGCATCGACCCGGCCGTGGTATCCGCCCCCTTCATCGCTACCCTGGTGGATGGTACCGGTCTTATCATCTACTTCGAGATCGCCAAGCTGCTGCTGCCCGAGCTGCAGTAAGCCGCCATCCCGAAAATGCAAAAGGCAGCCCGCGGGCTGCCTTTTTTGTTTCGCCGCTTTGTCTCGCTGTGTCGGCGTCAGCCGAGCTGGAACAACAGTGGCCAGCCCTGCTCCTGACAGTAGCGGTGCTCCTTCTCCAGATTTTGCATCAGCAATTTGTTCTCGTCGCACCAGTCCAGTGGCAGGGTGACCACCAGCTGATCGTCGGCGGCCTGCACATGCCAATCGGGTAGCAGGTTGTCCTGGCGCCTGTGGTGGGCGGCGACTGCGAGGCGCAGGATGCGGATGCAGCGCAGCACCGTCTGTTCATCGTGGTTGGGCAGGGAAGGGAGCTCGGAGAGCTTGAGCCCCTTGCGGTGAAAGCGTACCAGCGCGGCCAGCAGGGCCTGATCGTCCTGGTTGAAGCCGGGCAGGTCGGTGTGCTGCAGGATATAGGCGGAATGTTTGTGAATGCCGCTGTAGTTGATGGCAAGGCCGATTTCGTGCAGCCGCGCCGCCCAGCCGAGGATGGCGCGATAGGGCTCCTCCGGCATCTCCCAGGGGCCGCTGAGCAGATCGAACAGGGTCAGCACGCTCTGTTCGACCCGGCCAGCCTGACGCTTGTCGATGCGATAGTGGGTGGAGAGCGCCAGGGCAGTGCGTTCGCGAATGTCGTGGTGCTGCAGGCGCTCCTCGAACTCGTACAGCAGTCCCTCACGCAGGGCGCCATCGGAATAGTCCATCCGCTCGATGGGCAGCGAGGCGAAGAGCCCGAGCAGGATGGCCACCGCGGCGGCAAATACCTCCTGACGTTCTTCGGTGAGGCCGGCCAGCTTGAGATCGCCGACCCGCTTGTGCCGGATCATCTCCTGCTTGAGCCGTTCCAGCCCGGCCAGGGTGATGGCGCCATCGGTCCACTCTTCCCCCTGCAACACATCGCGCACGGTGCGGATCGAGCCCGAGCTGCCGAGGCAGCTCTGCCAACCCAGCTTGCGGTACTGGTTGATGATGGGGGCGAGCTGGTGCTGGGCTTCCAGCACTGCATTGTTGAAGGCTTTTTCGCTCAACTTGCCGTTGGCAAAGAAGCTCTGGGTGAAGCTGACGCACCCCATCTTGCGGCTGGTGAGCGCCTTGTGATCGAAGCCCTCGCCGATGATGAGCTCGGTGCTGCCGCCGCCGATGTCCACCACCAGTACCTGGCCTTCGATGTGCTGGGTATGGGCGACCCCCTGATAGATGAGGCGCGCCTCTTCCTGGCCGCTGATGATCTCGATGGGGTGGTTGAGCACCTTGGCCGCCTCGCTCACGAACTCGCGGACGTTGCTGGCACGGCGCAGGGTATAGGTGCCGGCGATGCGGATCTGATCCGGCTTGATGTTGGTCAGCCGCTCGGCAAACAGGGCGAGGCAGTCGAGGCCCCGGGTCATGGCTTCGGCAGACATGCGGCGCTGGCTATCCATTCCCTCTGCCAGCCGCACCCGTTCTTTTATCCGATCGACGATCTGCAGCCGTCCCTCGGTGAGGCGGGCGATGACCATGTGAAAGCTGTTCGAGCCCAGATCCACGGCGGCGTACAGGCTATTGTCCATTGTTTGACTCTATGCGTTTGAGGTAGTCGTAAATCGCGACCTGGGAACGGATCTTGCGGCGGTTGCCCCGCTTCACGTACTCGTTCTTCTGGTCGGCATCAATGACCCGCGCCTTGCAGGTGTCACTCAGTTGTAGCTCGAGAATGTCGAGGATGCGCTGCTTGAGCCGCTCGTCATAGATGGGGGTACCCACCTCGATGCGGCCGTCGATGTTGCGGCTCATCCAGTCGGCGCTGGAGATATAGAGCTGGGGATTGCCCTTGTTGTGGAACACCATCACCCGCGGGTGCTCGAGGAAGCGGTCGATGATGCTGATCACTTTGATGTTGTCGCTCAAGCCCGGCACACCCGGACGCAGGGCACACATGCCGCGGATGATCATCTGGATGGGCACCCCGGCCTGACCGGCGGCATAGAGCCGGTTGATGAGGTCTCTGTCCACCAGGTTGTTGATCTTGAGGGTGATGCCGCTCGGCTGGCCCGCCTTGGCGTTGGCCAGTTCGTTGTCGATGAGCCGGTAGAGCTGGCGGCGGCTGTTGATGGGGGAGACCAGCAGGTGGTTGAACTTGTAGCGCCGATAAGGGTATTCGATGTACTCGAACACCCCCTCCACCTCGGCGGTGATGTCCGGGTGGCGGGTCAGCAGGGAGAAATCGGTGTAGATCTTGGCGGTCTTCTCGTTGAAGTTGCCGGTGCCGATGTGGGCGTAGCGCACCGCCTCACCCTGCTCGTGGCGGGTGATGAGGCAGAGCTTGGAGTGGATCTTGAGGCTCGGCACCCCGAACACCACCTTGACGCCGGCATCGGTCAGGATGTTGGCCCAGTCGATGTTGGCCGCCTCGTCGAAGCGGGCGCGCAGCTCCACCACCACGGTCACCTTCTTGCCGTTGTTGGCGGCGTCGATGAGGGAGTGGATGATCCGCGACTTCTTGGCCACCCGGTAGATATTGATGCGAATGGCGCTGACCGCCGGATCGAACGCCGCCTGGCGCACCAGCTCGGTGAAGTGGTGGAACTTGTGGTACGGGTAGTAGAGCAGTATGTCCTGCTTGGTGATGGCGTCGAAGGCATTGACGAAGCCGTCAAAATCGCGGCAATCCAGCGCCGGCAGTTTGGGGTTTTCCAGATAATCCCGGCCCACGTTGGGGAAGCCGATGAAATCCTTGAAATTGTGATAGCGACCGCCCGGCATGATGGCGTCGTAGGAGCTGATTTGCAGCTTGAGCTTCAAGAAGCTTATCATCGCCGCCGGCATCTCCCGCTCGTAGACGAAGCGCACCGGCATGGCGGTGAGACGCTGCTTCAAGCCGTCACTCATCTTATCCACCAGGCTCAGATCCAGCTGGTCGGAGAGGTCATATTCGGCATCCCGGGTCAGCTTGACCGCGTAGGCGGCTATCTCGTCGTAGTCGAAGAAGCCCTTGAAGATCTCGTCGAGACAGAAGCGGATGACGTTGTCGAGGATGATGATCTGCTTCTTGCGGCGGGTGCCCTCGGGCGGCAGCTGGAAGAAGCGGGGCAGATCGTCGGTCGGTACTTCCACCAGCGCGTACTGGATCACCTGACCGTTCTTCTTCATCTCGATGGCCAGATAGGTGTATTCGTCTTTCAGGAACTTGACCGGGTTGACCTCCTTGTTGAGCAGGATCGGGATGATGTGGCGCAGCACCTTCTCCTTGAAGAAGACCCGCAGCCACTGCTGGATGGACTCGGAGAGCTGGTACTCGTTGACCAGGAAGATGTTGTGGCGGGCGAGCGCTATCAACAGCTCCTTGTAGGTGTTGTCGAACGCCTCGCCGAGCGCCATTACCTTCTGCTGGATGGCGCGCAGCAGCACCTTGGCCTCGTCGTCGCCACCGTGTACTTCGTTGATCAGGATGCGGCGCTTGACGTCCGATACCCGCACTTTAAAGAACTCGTCCTGGTTGGAGGAGAAGATCCCGAGGAAGCGGACCCGCTCGATGAGCGGGACCGTCTTGTCCATTGCCTCTTGCAACACCCGTTCATTGAATGAGAGCCAACTCAGCTCCTTCTCTTCATACTGCTTGTCGGTGCTCATGTGATGCCTCTGTGGTCAGGTCGCGTCTGCGCGGCAGTTATGGCGTGGAAATATGACAGATTGATGACCATCCGCTCAGTCGATGATGGCCTGATCGATGTCGACCACCAGATCGTCCGACAACGACTCCAGCGCACTGATGAGATCCCCCAGTTCGAGTCGGGGTGGCAGCGCCACCAGAGCGTGGGCGTAGAAGAGCGGGGCGCCGGAGTGGGGAGCCGGTTCGCAGCCGGTGGTGAGGTCGGCCACGTTGATGTTGAGCTGACGCAGGATGCTGGCTACTTCGTGGACGATGCCGGCCCGGTCGTTGCCGGTGACGCTGACCATCACCTGCCGTTCCGGCTCCTGGCTGAGCTGGCCTTCGGCAAAGCTGACGGTGAGACCGGGCAGCATCACCAGCGCCTCGCACAGGCTGCGGTAGTGTTCGTCAGGCACGCTGACGTGCAGGATGCCGGCAAATTGTCCCGCCAGCTCGCTCATGGAACTGGCCAGCCAGTTGCCCTGCTGGTGGGTGATGACGTCCGCCAGACTCTCGACGATACCGGGCTTGTCAGCGCCTATCACGGTCACGACCAATTGCTTTTGCATCCTGCTCTCCTTGGAAAATGGGTACTCCGTAGCATTGTGCCTGCTGTCACAGGCCATATGAAGCCCCGCCCACCGCAAATATGGTGAAAAAGCACCGCCGGGAGGGGGTTGGCGCCATTTCTGCACTGCCTGCGCCCGCTGCACCGTGGTAGAGTGATGCCCCTGTTTTGTATTGTGAACCGGATAGCTCTTGTGAACGGGATGTGCGCGTATGAATAGCCTTGTCGTATCGGGATTGGTGTTGTTGGTGTTGCTGCTGCTGGCGATCTTCTGGAGCAGGGGCAAGAAGGGCAAGGCGCTGCCCTATGATCTGCAGGAGACCCTGTTCAGCCCCGCCGAACGCTCCTTCCTCGGCGTGCTGGATCTGGCGGTCGGCGACCAGGCCCGGGTCTTTGCCAAGGTGCGGGTCGCGGACGTGCTGACGCCGGAGACGGGCATGGGCAAGAGCAAGTGGCAGCAGGCGTTCAACAAGATCAGCGCCAAGCACGTGGACTATCTGCTCTGCCACCCCTCCGATCTCTCCTTCATCTGCGCCATCGAGCTCGATGACAGCTCCCATCGCCACCAGAAGCGCAAGGTGCGCGACAGTTTCCTCAAGGCCGCCTTTGACAGCGCCGGTCTGCCGCTGCTGCAGATCCCGGCAAGCAGCCATTATCAGGTCGAGGAGCTGCGCGAACAGATCCTGCCGCTGCTAAGCGGCCCCCGCAGAGCTCCGGATGAGGATCTGCTGCCAGGGGATCGCCGCGAGCCCACCTTCAGTCCCCTGCAACTGGATCGGGTCGAGGTGGAAGAGCCTCGTCATGGCGGTCGTGCCCCGGCCGTGGCCCCCATCAAGGCGATCGTATCGCCACGCAGCGCGCCGCTGCCGGCGGCTGACGCCGAGCTGGTGGAGAATCTGTTTGCCGAGGTAGAGGATGAGGAAGAAGAGTATCCCCATCAGGTGCCGCACTGTCCGCGCTGTGATGCGCCGCTGGTGGAACGGGAAGCCAAGAAGGGCCCCCATGCCGGCCGGCTGTTCCTGGCCTGCAGCCGCTTCCCCGAGTGTCGCTACGCCGCCCCCCATACTCACGCCCGCCATTGATCCTCACCGCCTGTTTGCGGCTTGCTATTGGCCGCAAACAGGCGCACCTGCTCGTGTTCCTGCCTCTCTTGCTTGCCCGCTGCCTGCCCACCGTACCTAAAAAAAGAGGCGACAAAATTTATCTTGTTGCGCCGTTGGGTCGATAAACTTAGGTGAAATGCGACAAATTTTGACAATGCGTCGGAATTTTGGCACTTTGTGCATCCTGCATAAAGTGCGTGGTTTGACCACATAAGCACAATAAAACAATAAGTTACGTCGAGAATAAGAGGGATGGATATGATGGCAATGGGAGTGTTGATTGTTGACGCCGATGCGCAGCGGCGCCAACAGTTGGGGACAGTTCTCTCGTTCATGGGGATCCCCTGGCAGGACGTTGCCGAGGGCGATCTGGATGTGGCCATCGAGTCATCCGGCCCGCTGCAGGGGGTGCTGACCGGTTCCCTCAACGGCCGCCCGCTGGGCGAGCTGCTGACCGGATTCCCCCGGGTGCCTTTCCTGTCGCTGGTGGAGGCCGATTTCCCCAACAGCAACTTCATCGGGGTGGCCGAGGCGCCCTTCACCTACGAATCCCTGACCCGCCATCTGCACTTTTGCCAGGCCTTCGTCTCCCTCCATCCTCGTCAGCAGACCCACGACAAGGGACAGGCGCTGCTGCGCCTGCTGGTGGGCAAGGGCAAGGGGATCCAGGAGGTGCGTCGGCTCATCAGCCAGGTGGCCGAGACCGATGCCAACGTGCTGATCCTCGGCGAATCGGGTACCGGCAAGGAGGTGGTGGCCCGTGCCATTCATGAACTGTCCGGCCGAAGCCAGGGCCCCTTCGTGCCCATCAACTGCGGCGCCATTCCGGCTGAGCTGCTGGAAAGCGAACTGTTCGGCCACGAGAAGGGGGCCTTCACCGGTGCCATCGCGGCCCGGCGCGGGCGCTTTGAGCTGGCACAGGGGGGCACCCTGTTTCTCGACGAGATCGGCGACATGCCGCTGCCGATGCAGGTCAAACTGCTGCGGGTGCTGCAGGAGCGGTTGTTTGATCGGGTTGGCGGCGGCAAGCCCATCCAGGCGGATGTGCGCATCATCGCGGCCACCCACCGGGATCTGGAAGCCATGATCCGTACCCAGGGTTTTCGCGAAGATCTCTACTATCGCCTCAATGTCTTCCCCATCGAGACCCCACCGCTGCGGGATCGGGCCGACGACATCCCGCTGCTGCTGCAGGAGCTGCTCAACCGCCATGCCGAGCTGCATCAGGGGATGATCCGCCTGACCCAGCGCGCCATGGAGTCCCTGATGCAGTACCCCTGGCCCGGCAACGTGCGCGAGCTCTCCAACCTGCTGGAGCGGCTGCTCATCCTCTACCCGCAACAGATCGTCGACGTGGCTGACTTGCCGAGCCGCTATCGTCTGCTGCCGTGCGAGCCGCGGGACGAGCGGCTGACCGAGATGGACGAGCGCGATGCACTGGCCGCGGTGTTCCAGGATCCGCCCGAGCTGGATCTGCCCGCCAGCCACGCCCGCGCCATGCAACTGCCGGAGGAGGGGGTCAACCTCAAGGAGATGCTGGCCGATCTGGAGGTGGAGCTGATCCGCCAGGCGCTGGAGTCCCAGGATGGGGTGGTGGCCCGCGCTGCCGACCTGCTCGGCATGCGCCGTACCACCCTGGTAGAGAAGATGAAAAAATACGGGATGAGCAAGGAAGCATAAGGGTCAAAGCCTTGACGCCTAGCTTTAAGGCTTTGATTTTATATGTAAATTTTAGTGGCATGGAAATTGAATAAGCTGACTCAGTCGCCAGTTTGAGGTCAGCTTTATGACAGCCCAGCCGCAGGATACCCCGCTCCAGTCTCACGAGGTGAGCCAGCTTTACGCCATCTTCACGGCGCTGCCCACCGGTGTCTTGCTGCTCGACGGCGAGGGCCGGATCACCCGCGCCAACCCGGCCGCCAAGGCGCTGCTGGGAGAGCCGCTGGAAGGCCAGGCCTGGCGCCAGATCATCGACCGCTGTTTCCAGCCCCGCGAGGATGACGGCCACGAGATTTCCCTGCGCGATGGGCGCCGGGTCCAGCTGTCGACCCAGCCGCTGCCGGATCAGCCGGGCCAGCTGGTATTCATCAACGATCTGACCGAAACCCGCCAGCTGCAAGATCGCATCAACCACATGAAGCGGTTGTCCGCCCTTGGCAACATGGCCGCCTCGCTGGCCCACCAGATCCGCACCCCGCTCTCCGCCGCCATGCTCTATGCCGCCAACCTAGCCAACCGCACCCTCAAACCTGAATCCCGCAGCCAGTTCCAGCAAAAGCTGATGGCGCGCCTGCAGGATCTTGAGAAACAGATCAGCGACATCCTGCTGTTTGCCCGCAACGGCGACAACCAGGTGGTGACCCCGACGTCGGTGCAGGGGTTGCTGGCCGAGGTGCAGGCCGGCGCCGAGGCATTTTGCAGCCAGCAGGGCTGTGAGCTGCACATAGAGGCGCCGGAGCCCGATCTCTGCCTGCTGGCCAACAGCAGCGCGCTGGCGGGGGCGGTCAACAACCTCATCGCCAATGCCCAGCAGGCCGGCGCCACGTCGCTGCTGGTGAGCGCGGTGCGCAGCGGCGCCCGGGTGGAGCTGCGCATTCTCGACAACGGCAAGGGGATGCCCGCTCACCTGCTGAGCCAGATTTTTGAACCCTTCTTCACCACCCGCGCCCAGGGCACCGGCCTTGGGCTGGCGGTGGTGCAGTCCGTGGTCCGTGCCCATCAGGGCGAGGTCAGCGTGGCCTCGGTACCCGGCGAGGGGACCTGTTTTACCCTGTCGTTCCCCCTGCACCAGCAAGCGGCGCAGCTGGGGGGTGTAGCATGAGCGTCAGGCTCGTGGAAATGAATATTGCAGCGGCCAGGTTGGCTGTGGTGGGAGGTGTAGCATGACTCAGGCCCGGATCCTGGTAGTGGAAGATGACAATGGCCTGCGCGAAGCGCTGGTGGACACCCTGTTGCTCGGCGGCTATGAGTGCCGCGAGGTGGACAGTGGGGAGCGGGCTTTGCTGGCCCTGTCACGCCAGAGCTTCGACATGGTGATCTCGGATATCCAGATGGGGGGCATGGATGGCCTGACCCTGCTGGCCAACATTCGTCAGCAATATCCCCAAGTGCCGGTGCTGTTGATGACCGCCTACGCCAACATCGACGGTGCGGTGCGCGCCATGCGCGAAGGCGCCATCGATTACCTGGCCAAGCCCTTCTCGCCCGAGGTGCTGCTCAACCAGGTCAGCCGCTATGTGCCGGCCCAGAAGGTGGAGAAGCGGGCCGTGGTCTATGGCGATCCCAAGACCGCCGAGCTGTTCCAGCTGGCGACCCGGGTGGCCAGAAGCGAGGCCACCGTGATGGTGACCGGTCCGAGCGGGACGGGCAAAGAGGTGCTGGCCCGCTACATCCACGACAACTCCAGCCGTGCCGAGCAGACGTTCGTCGCCATCAACTGCGCCGCCATTCCGGAAAACATGCTGGAGGCGACCCTGTTCGGCTATGAGAAGGGGGCCTTTACCGGTGCGGTACAGGGCTGCCCCGGCAAGTTCGAGCAGGCGCAGGGTGGGACCCTGCTGCTCGACGAGATCACCGAGATGGATCTGGGGCTGCAGGCCAAGCTGCTGCGGGTGTTGCAGGAGAAAGAGGTGGAGCGGCTCGGCAGCCGCAAGATGATCCCGCTCGACGTGCGGGTCATCGCAACCAGCAACCGGGATCTGAAAAAAGCGGTGCAGGACGGCCTGTTTCGCGAGGATCTCTACTACCGGCTCAATGTCTTCCCGCTGCGCTGGACGGCGCTGTGGGAGCGTCCCGGCGACATACTGCCGCTGGCGGAGCACCTGCTGGTGTTGCATGCCGGTCAGCAGGGATTGCCGACGCCGCAGCTCACAGAACCCGCGCGCGAGCGGCTGCTGGCTCACCCCTGGCCCGGCAACGTGCGCGAGCTCGACAACGTGGTGCAGCGGGCCCTGATTCTGAGCCCCGACGGCCTCATCGGCTGCGAGCACCTGATCCTGGAAGAGGTGGAGGAAGAAGAGATCCGCCTTGTCGGCAGTGAGCGCAGCAGCGGCAGCGAGCACCTGGGCAGCGAGCTCAAGCAGCAGGAGCACCAGATCATTCTCGACACCCTGCAGGATTGCAACGGTAGCCGCAAGGCGGTGGCCGACCGGCTCGGCATCAGCCCGCGCACCCTGCGTTACAAGCTGGCCCAGATGCGCGAGGCGGGGATCGACCTGCCGGCCTGAAGCCATTCCAGGCCCTGCCATGGGCCACAGTGCGGGAGGCATCATGGTCTTGGCGGCCAGCCTCGATTATCATGGGGCCTCGGCGTTATGAGCCCGATTCCTGTCTGCATCGCCGCACAGGGGTCGGCGCCTTTATAAGGGACCCCTATGATCTCTCATCGAAAACTCGAAACCGTACTCAACCATCTGCTCGAACCGCACGCCATCAAGGATTACTGCCCCAATGGCCTGCAGGTGGAGGGGCGTGAACGCATTCGCAAGGTGGTGACCGGTGTCACCGCCAGCCAGGCCCTGATCGATGCGGCCGTGGCCGCCGATGCTGACGCCATCCTGGTCCATCACGGCTACTTCTGGAGCGGTGAACCGGCCCAGATCACCGGCATGAAACAGCGCCGCATCAAGACCCTCTTGACCCACGACATCAACCTGTTTGCCTACCACCTGCCGCTGGACGTGCATCCCGAGGTGGGCAACAACGCCCAGCTCGCCAAGCTGCTCGACATCAAGGTGCGCCGCGGCCTCGAGCCCTGGAACAGCAAGAGCGTCGCCATGGTGGGCAAGCTGGAAGAGCCCATGAGCGGCAGCGATTTTGCCAAGCTGATTGCCGAGCGGCTCGGCCGTGAACCACTCCATTGCGGCGACAGCGGCCCCGAGCTTATCCGCTCGGTGGCCTGGTGCACCGGCGGCGGTCAGAGCTACATCAATCTGGCGGCAGAGCAGGGCATCGATGCCTTCATCTCCGGCGAAGCCTCCGAGCAGACCATCCACACCGCCCGCGAGATGGGGATGCACTTCTACGCTGCCGGCCACCATGCCACCGAGCGTTACGGCGTCAAGGCGCTAGGGGAGTGGCTGGCGACGGTGCACGGGCTGGATGTGACCTTTATCGATATCGACAATCCGGTCTAGGGCCGATTAGCCGCGCAGCGGCGTAATCGGACGTGATGACAGCAATTGCGCTGGTAGATAGAAATGACAAGGGAGGCCTGGGCCTCCCTTGTTGCATTTTATTACTGCGGTTAGCGGTTACTCGCTGGCATAGCCTGCCGGGCCAAGCTGCATGCCATCGAGCAAGGCAGACCCTGCCCGCATCTGCAAGCGCCCTTCACAGAACCACTGCACCACCAGCGGGTAGATGCTGTGTTCCTGCACCTGTACCCGGGCCGCCACCTCGCCGGCATCATCCTCTGCGAAGATGGGGACGCGCGCCTGCAGGATCACCGGGCCGCCATCCAGCTCTTCGGTGACGAAGTGGACGCTGGCGCCATGCTCGTCGTCACCGGCGTCGATGGCGCGCTGGTGGGTGTGCAGCCCCTGATATTTCGGTAGCAGGGAGGGGTGGATGTTGATCATCCGCCCGGCAAAGTGCCGCACCAGGTCGGCACTCAGGATCCGCATAAACCCGGCCAGTACCACCAGATCGGGCTGATAGCCCACCATCAGCGCCAGCAGGGCTGCGTCATACTCCTCCCGGCTGGCAAACTGCTGCTGGGCGAGGATGGCGGTGGCCACCCCCGCCTCTTTGGCACGCACCAGACCATAGGCATCGGCCTTGTTGCTGATGACGCCGACCACCTGACCGGCAATCTTGCCGCCGGCACAGCCGTCGAGGATGGTCTGCAGGTTGCTGCCGTTGCCGGAGATCAGCACCAGGATGCGTTTCATGGGGGAGGTCATTTGGCTGTTGATCCGGTCATTCATTGAATGATGACCTGCTCCTCACCATCGGCCGCCTTGGCGATATGGCCGATATGCCAGGCGTTCTCGCCTTCGGCCTTGAGCAGGGTCAGGGCTTTTTCCAGCTGATCTGCCGGCAGGGCGATGATCATGCCGACGCCGCAGTTGAAGGTGCGGTACATCTCGTGGCGGGTGACGTTGCCGGCTTGCTGCAGCCAGCTGAACACCGCCGGCCACTGCCAGCTCTGCTCGTCGATCACCGCCTTGGTGTTGGCGGGCAGCACGCGCGGGATGTTCTCCCAGAAGCCGCCACCTGTGATGTGGGACAGGGCGTGGATCTCGCACTCCTTGATGAGCTTGAGCACGGGTTTCACGTAGATGCGGGTCGGTTCCAGCAGGGCGTTGGCCAGGGTGGTGTCACCCAGCGGCTGCTGCACGTCGGCCTTGGAGACTTCCAGGATCTTGCGTACCAGCGAGAAACCGTTGGAGTGGGGGCCGCTGGCGGCCAGGGCGATCAGGGCATCCCCTTCGCCGACCTTGCTGCCGTCGATGATCTCGCTCTTCTCCACCACACCGACGCAGAAACCGGCGATGTCGTAGTCTTCCCCTTCATACATGCCCGGCATCTCGGCGGTCTCGCCGCCCACCAGGGCGCAACCGGACTGCTCGCAGCCGGCACCGATGCCGGTGACCACGGCCGCGGCGGTGTCGACGTCCAGTTTGCCGGTGGCATAGTAGTCGAGGAAGAAGAGGGGCTCGGCGCCTTGCACGATGAGGTCATTGACGCACATGGCCACCAGGTCGATGCCGACGGTATCGTGCTTTTTCAGATCGATGGCGAGGCGCAGCTTGGTGCCCACCCCGTCGGTACCGGAGACCAGCACCGGCTCCTTGTAGCCCGCAGGGATTTGACACAAGGCCCCAAAGCCGCCAAGACCACCAAGGACTTCAGGACGACGAGTGCGCTTTGACACGCCCTTGATACGTTCAACCAGTGCATTGCCGGCATCGATATCCACGCCAGCATCCTTGTAGCTCAGTGAGGTTTTGTCAGTCACGCGTATTCCCCGTCATATAAAGAAGTGGAGGGTAAAATTCGGGGCGTATTCTAACAGTGGCGGTGAAAAACCAGAAAGGAAATCGTTTGCGCGTTTTTGCACGGAAATGCTCTACAAGCGGCGGCTTTTGTTGTATGATTCCGCGATTTTTTTGCGGCAGTTAGAGGAGATAATAATGAAAGTCGTTGAAGTCAAACACCCCCTGGTCAAGCACAAGATCGGTCTGATGCGTGAAGGCGATATCAGCACCAAGCGTTTCCGTGAACTGGCCAAGGAAGTGGGCAGTTTGTTGACCTACGAAGCGACCTCTGACTTCGAAACCGAGAAGGTTACCATCGATGGCTGGAATGGGCCAGTGGAAGTTGACCAGATCAAGGGCAAGAAGGTCACCGTGGTGCCCATCCTGCGTGCCGGTCTGGGCATGATGGATGGCGTGCTGGAGCACATGCCGAGCGCCCGCGTCAGCGTAGTCGGTATCTACCGCGACGAAGAGACCCTGCAACCGGTTCCCTACTTCGAGAAGATCGTCAGCAACATCGAAGAGCGTCTGGCGCTGGTCATCGACCCCATGCTGGCTACCGGCGGCTCCATGATCGCCACCATCGACCTGCTCAAGAAGAAGGGCTGCCAGTCCATCAAGGTGCTGGTGCTGGTTGCCGCACCGGAAGGCATCAAGGCGCTGGAAGCCGCTCACCCGGACGTGGAGCTGTTCTGCGCCTCCATCGACCAGGGCCTGAACGAGAAGGGCTACATTGTCCCGGGTCTGGGCGATGCCGGCGACAAGATCTTCGGCACCAAGTAAGCCTCGATCGCCTCATCGCGCGCCAGCAGGCGCGCAAACGGAGCCGGCACCCCGCCGGCTCCGCTGTTTCTCCCGCCCCGGCTTGCTGCCATGCGCGCCTTGCCGCTACCATAAGCACCATCTCCCATTTCGAGACTCCTCTCATGCTCAAACGTGTTGTGACCGCCCTCTGCTGCGGCTTGTCATTCATGGTGTCGGCCGCCCAGGTGACCGATCTCTATCAGGGCAAGGCGCCCACCAGCGGCGACATGGCGGCGGCTCAGTCCCAGGCCCTGGGCGAGGTGCTGATCAAGGTGACCGGCAAGCGCGACATCCTGACCCAGCCGGCGGTGGTCAAGGCACTGACGGCCCCCGGCGAGTTCGTGCAGCACTACGGTTATCAGGATGTGGGGCCGGTGAAGTTTCTCAAGGCCGATTTCGATGTGGCCAAGGTCAATGCCCTGGTGGCCGAGAGCAAGTTCGCCCTGCTGGGCCCGGCCCGGCCGCAGGTCGCCATCTGGCTGGTGATCAATGAAGGGGAGCGGCGCATTCTGCCGGATCAGTCCAATGATGGCTGGGCTGCCGCCCTGCGTACCCAGGCCCAGGCCATGGGGCTGCCGGTCAGCATTCCGCTGATGGACTTGGACGACAACATGGCGGTCAACGCTACCGACGTCTGGGGCCGCTTCGCCGATCCCATCCTCAAGGCGAGCCAGCGTTACGGCGCCGAGATGGTGGTGCTGGGCAAGCTGACGCCCGATGGCAAGGAGGAGGGCAAGTGGAGCATCGACTGGGGTCTCTACGGTCCCAAAGCGGGCGGTGAGCTGAGCGAACTGACCAAGGGAGAGGGCGCCGGCACCCAGGCCGAGGTGGCGCAGACGTTCGCCGATGCCCTGGCAGGCTGGCTGGTGCAGAACTACGGGGCGCGTATCTCCGGTGTCGCCTCCAGCCAGACACTGGTGGTGGAGGGGTTGTCCGGCATCGATGGCATGATCACGGTGCAGAAGATGTTGCAGGGGATGGCCAGCGTCACCAAGGTGGAGATTGGCAAACTGGAGGGGGACAAGGTGACCTTCAACCTGAGCCTGCAAGGGGACAAGGCCGAGCTCATCCGCGGGCTGCAGCTGGAGAGCCGACTGCGCCAGCTGGCGGATACCCCCGAGGGGCTGAGCTATCAATGGTCGCAGCCCTGATCCTGGCGAGGATCCTGACCGGCTGGCCGGGCATAACCAGCGTGGGCCCAGGGTGCGGTTTTTCGCGCCGGCCAAGGAGTAGCCGCTTTCGTTAGTAATGGTCGCAGCCTGGATCCTTTATGAGGATCCACACCGCCCGGCATCGTCCGGGCGGTTCTCTATCCGCCTTCGCGATGATACACTTGCCCGCAAATGTCACAGTCAAAGCCCAACGAGTGAAGCAACCGGCCCAACTGTCTTTAGCCGTACAACTACCGGATGATGAAACCTTCGTCAGTTTTTATCCCGGCAACAATGCTCATCTGATCACCGCCCTCAAAAATGCGGCCATTGGTCAGGGCTCACCTTTCCTCTATTTCTGGGGGGCCAAGGGATCGGGCCGCTCCCATCTGCTGCACGCCACCTGCGCCGAGGTCAATGCCCGCGACGCCGCAGCCGCTTATCTCTCCCTCGATCAGTTCGAACAGCTGGATCCCAGCATGCTCGACGCCCTCGAAAGCCTGCCGCTGGTCTGCCTCGACAGCCTGGAGGCGATCGCCGGCAATGCGCAGTGGGAGCGGGCCCTGTTCGATTTTTACAACCGCTGGCAGGAGAAGGGCGAGGGGACCCTGGTGGTGACCGGTTGCAGCGCGCCGCGCAAACTGGGGCTGCAACTGCCGGATCTCGCTTCCCGGCTGGACTGGGGAGTGAGTTTCCACCTCGACGAGCTGGACGATGAAGGCAAGCTCAGTGCCCTGCAGCTGCGTGCCGAGCTGCGGGGCTTCAAACTGCCCATCGACGTGGGCCGCTTCCTGCTAAACCGTCTCTCGCGCGACATGCGCACTCTGCTCACCACTCTCAATCAGCTCGACAACGCCTCCTTCCGTGCCAAGCGCAAGCTGACCATTCCCTTTGTCAAAGAGATCCTCGAGCTCTGAGAACCTGGCCACGTTCTTACTGCGAGGCCGTGAGCAAGGCTCATGTGCTGCTCGGAATCCTCATGTATCCATATACACTCCGGTTCCTGCACTGCTCTTCACCTTGCTGACGACCTCTCGTCACAGACCGTGAACAGGTTCTATCGCTTTGTTCCTTCTCCCTTCGGGAGAAGGGCCTTTCAAAAAAGAAACCCCGGCCAGTGGCCGGGGTTTTGCTATCTCAAGGACTCTCTCAAAGAGTTCCGTCTATCAGTGGAACTGATCTTCTTCGGTGGAGCCGGTCAGCGCGGTCACCGAGGATTGGCCGCCCTGAATGACGGTGGTCACCTTGTCGAAGTAACCGGTACCCACTTCCTGCTGGTGTGCCACGAAGGTGTAACCCCGCTCGGCAGCGGCGAACTCGGGCTGCTGCACCATTTCGACATAGTGCTTCATCCCTTCGCCACGGGCGTACTGGTAGGCCAGCTCGTACATGTGGAACCACATGTTGTGGATACCCGCCAGGGTGATGAACTGGTACTTGTAGCCCATGTCGGACAGCTCCTGCTGGAAGCGGGCGATGGTGGCATCGTCCAGGTTCTTCTTCCAGTTGAAGCTCGGCGAGCAGTTGTAGGCCAGGATCTTGTCCGGGTACTGGGCCTTGATGGCCTCGGCAAACTTGCGCGCCTCGTCCAGATCCGGCTTGGCGGTTTCGCACCACACCATGTCGGCGTAAGGGGCATAGGCCAGACCGCGGGAGATGGCTTGCTCGATACCGGCCTGCACCTTGTAGAAGCCTTCTGAGGTGCGCTCACCGGTCAGGAAGCCAGCATCGTACGGATCGGCGTCCGTGGTCAGCAGGTCGGCGGCGTTGGCGTCGGTACGGGCGATCACCAGGGTGGTGGTGCCGCAGACATCGGCTGCCAAACGGGCTGCGATGAGCTTCTGTACCGCTTCCTGGCTCGGCACCAGCACCTTGCCGCCCATGTGGCCGCACTTCTTGACGGAAGCGAGCTGATCTTCGAAGTGCACGCCGGCGGCGCCTGCTTCAATCATCCCCTTCATCAGCTCGAAGGCGTTCAGCACGCCGCCGAAACCGGCTTCGGCATCCGCTACTATGGGTAGGAAGTAGTCGATGAAGCCCTTGTCCTGCGGGCCCACCTTGTTGGCCCACTGGATCTGGTCGGCACGGGCGAAGGAGTTGTTGATGCGCTCGACCACCGACGGCACCGAGTTGGCTGGGTAGAGGGACTGATCCGGGTACATGGTGGAGGAGAGGTTGTTGTCCGCCGCCACCTGCCAGCCGGAGAGGTAAATTGCCTCAATGCCTGCCTTGGCCTGTTGCACCGCCTGACCGCCGGTCAGTGCGCCGAGGCAGTTTACATAGCCCTTCTTGGCGCCGCCGTGGATCAGTTCCCACAGCTTGTCGGCACCGCGCTGGGCCAGGGTGTGCACCGGTTGCAGGCTGCCACGCAGGTTTACCACGTCTTCGGCGCTGTAGCCGCGCTTGATCCCTTTCCAGCGGGGGTTTTCCGCCCAGTCTTTCTCGATAGCCTGGATCTGTTGCTCACGGGTCAGTGCCATATCAGTTCCCTCTTTCATTGATTTCACGTTTCCATTGACTTGTTATTGGCGAGCCCCGCTGGGGAGGCCCTTAGTTCAGAGCCGCTCGTAACCGGGCAGCGTCAGAAAATCGATCAGTGTATCGGCGCAGGTGATCTGTTCCATCAGCTCGCTCGCCTCGGCGAAGCGGCCTGCCTGCCAGCGCTCGGCCCCCACTTCGGCTTTGACCACCTCCTGCTCCTCGGCCAGCATCTGGCGGAACAGATCCTTGGTCACCACCTTGCCGTTCGACAGGCTCTTGCCGTGTCGGATCCACTGCCAGATGGAGGTGCGGGAGATCTCGGCGGTGGCGGCGTCTTCCATCAGACCGTAGATGGGCACACAGCCGTTGCCGTTGATCCAGGCTTCCAGGTATTGCAGCGCCACCCGGATGTTGGTGCGCATGCCCGCCTCGGTGCGCTCACCCTCGCAGGGGGCCAGCAGCTCGGCGGCCGTGATGGGGGCATCCTGCTCGCGCAGCACGCCGATCTGGTTGCTGGCGCCAGCCGGGATGGCGGCGTTGAACACCGCCATGGCGGTATCGGCGAGGCCGGGGTGGGCCACCCAGGTACCGTCGTGGCCGTTGTTGGCTTCACGCTCTTTATCCGCCTTCACCTTGGCAAATACCTGTTCATTCACGGCAGGATCTTTCGCCGGGATAAAGGCCGCCATGCCACCCATGGCCAGCGCGCCGCGCTTGTGGCAGGTCTTGATCAGCAGCCGGGAATAGGCGGAGAGGAAGGGTTTGTCCATGGTCACTACCTGGCGGTCCGGCAGGACGCGATCAGGGTGGTTCTTCAAGGTCTTGATGTAGCTGAAGATGTAATCCCAGCGGCCGCAGTTGAGGGCGACGATGTGATCCTTCATCTGATAGAGCAGCTCGTCCATCTCGAACACCGCCGGCAGGGTTTCGATCAGCACGGTGGCCTTGATGGTGCCGCGGGGCAGGCCGAATTTGTCCTCGGTCCAGGCGAACACTTCGCTCCACCAGCGCCCTTCCAGGTGGCTCTGCAGCTTGGGTACGTAGAAGTAGGGGCCGGAGCCCTTGGCCAGCAGCGCCTGATAGTTGTGCAGGAAGTAGAGAGCGAAGTCGAACAGGCCGCCGGGTATGGGAGCGCCATCAAAGGTGACATGTTTTTCCGGCAGATGCAGACCGCGCACCCGGCAGATGAGTACGGCCGGATCGGCGTTCAGGGTATAAGCCTTACCTTCCGGGCTGGTGTAGGAGACGGTGCCGTTGACCGCATCGCGCAGGTTGATCTGACCCTCGATCACCTTGTTCCAGGCCGGTGCCAGTGAATCCTCGAAGTCCGCCATGAACACCTTGACGTTGGCGTTGAGGGCGTTGATCACCATCTTGCGCTCGACCGGGCCGGTGATCTCCACGCGGCGATCTTGCAGGTCGGCGGGAATGCCGCGCACCGTCCAGTCTCCGGCGCGGATGTGGGCGGTTTCAGGCAGAAAATCGGGCAGCTCGCCGCCGTCGATGCGGGCCTGGCGCGCCACACGTTGTTTCAATAATTCGTCCCGTTGGGGAGCAAAGCGTTCCACCAGTTCGGATACCAGGGCCACCGCATCCGGCGTCAGAATTTGCGCGTAATCGGGATGCGTCTCGCCCTGGATGCGCAGACGAGCGCTGCAGTGGGTCTGGGCCGGTGCCGACATAGGGTTCACTCCTTTGAGAATTACATTTTGAACTAATTAACTACGACTAAAGTCGATCCCTGTTTTTTTCAAACTTCCCGTAACAACGGGGTAACACGATTCATAAGGTGCGAAATATTGCTCTATTCGTCAACAGGTTTTTTAAAACGCACGTTTTGGTCATGATGTTAAGTTGATGTTTATAAAGCATTTATGTGATTAGCGTAAAAACTCTATGCAGATGGTTATGCTCTTGTTTTTCATCCCCTGCCGGTGGCGGATGATGAGGGGGGATAGGGACGCAGTTGTGTAAGTTATTACGTAATAAAATTACAAATGCAAAAACAAATCCCGACCTAACTCCAAGCTTCTCAAAAACACATGTATGAAATGAAAGGTGTAAACCCAGCAGGCATATAACTCCTGCTGGTGTTAAGGAGAGAACGATTGTTTAAAACAATTATGGTTAAAAGGGGTCGAATGGGATCTGGTCGGCAGAAGAGGAGAAAGTGAGGCGCAATAACGTAGGTTTGTATCACTTGGGTGGATGAGGTGCCTGGGGGCAGGGAGGGGATGTAGTAGTGGATATGACTACTGTTGTTTAGTTTTGTAGCATTTTATTGTTATTTGTGCCTGCGGGCCATCCTAGCCCTCAAAGGAGGTAAAACGGGGCGCCATTTTCAGTGCCACTGCCATTTTTTCCCGGTAGTTCAAGAGCGACATGTCTGCGCCGTCGGCTCAGTAATCATCGTCCGGTGCCGCCAGATCGACGACATCGAGCCGCACCACCGGGCCGTGTTCGGTGGCATACTGATTGGTTGCCGACTCGGTAGCCGGTTGGGGCAGGGGGACGTACTCTGGCTGTGTGTCAACTGCTTTGGTCATGGGTGCTTGCCTCATTGATTGCAAGCCGGTCGGTGACTCCATCACCCGCGCTCCCACCTCCCTGTTTGAACTGCCGGCGGAAAAGTTGCGTATCCTAGCGGGACTCTTGAAAGGTTTCAAGCGATTCTGAATGAAATTTGTACCACAGCTGAGTGGTGACTCTGCGACAGGTTCACCCAGGAAGAGCATTCAGACGGTCTGCTGATGCGCTACGACAGTGGCGGCATAAATATAAAGCAGGCAAAAAAATAGCCCAGTCGCGAGACTGGGCTATTTTCGGGGAAATTGGTCGGTGTGAGAGGATTCGAACCTCCGACCCTCTACACCCCATGCAGATGCGCTACCTGGCTGCGCTACACACCGACGAGGTCAGTTCGAGCTGACGGAGGGAAGTCTAATGATCTGAGCAAATGGGTGCAACTCCTTTTTTATCAGAGAGATGCTGACTGCTTCTTTATTGTGCAGGCAAGATGCGACTTGGGGCTGTGGCGCAGATTTGGCATAATCGCCGCCCCGTATTGCCGGGGAGCCCGTCATCATGTTGTTTGGCTGCGCTACCCGGTTGCGGGCAATGAGCGGCAGGCAATCAAGCTGCAAGTGCATCGCCGGCAACCCGTCACAGAGAGGAACCAGGGTGTGAAACCATCAGACGTCACAGAATCAGTGAGCCAGCGCGAGCAGGATGAACGCTGGATGCGCCATGCCATGGCGTTGGCCGAAAGGGCGGAGGGGATTGGCGAGATTCCGGTCGGGGCCGTGCTGGTACTGGGTGACGAGATCGTGGGGGAGGGCTGGAACCGCTCCATCAGCGAGCACGATGCCTGTGCCCATGCCGAAGTGATGGCGATCCGGGCCGCCGGCGTTCGGCTGCAAAACTACCGTCTGCTCGATACCACCCTCTATGTGACGCTGGAGCCTTGCTGCATGTGCGCCGGTGCCCTCATCCACAGCCGGGTCAAACGAGTGGTCTATGGCGCCCGTGATCTCAAGACCGGCGCGGCGGGCTCAGTGTTCGAGATCCTGCAGGACCCGCGTCACAACCACGGGGTTGAACTGACTGGCGGTGTGCTGGCCGATGCGTGCTCGGCCCAGCTGTCGGATTTCTTCCGGCGGCGGCGCGCCGAGAAAAAGGCCGCCAGATTGGCACTGCAACAAAGCGGCGGTCCCGCCGACTGAGAACGGCGAAATCGACGAGGCCGCCTTCGCGCGTTATATTTTCCTGTATCTTCTTGTAAAACAGATGGTTGGCAATGCTGTCCGCCAGCGAGTTCTGGTCTGAATTCCCCTTCAAAATAACCTCTTCCCAGAGGGCCTTGATGTAACAAAACTGTCATGCAACCGCCATATAATGCCGCCAAGCCTAGCTCACATTGAGGTTTTGCATGTCATCGGAATCGATAAACTTAGGTATGGCGGGCAGCAGAAAGCGCCGTATCAAGGATAAGTTGGCCAAGTACGGGGTCACCACGGGTGGTGCTCTGGTGCTGGTTGCCCTGTTGCTCATTTTCTTCTACCTGCTCTATGTGGTGAAACCCATCTTCAATGGCGCCACGATGGAGCCGACCGCGTCATTTACCTTGCCCGTGGCGGGCAAGACCGCCTGGCTTGGGGTGGAAGAGCAGAACGAGATTGGCTATCGCTTCAGCGACAAAGGCCAGGTCAACTTCTTCTCCGTCCAGGGGGATGGCAAAGTCAAGGTGGGCCAGGTGCTGGGTCAGGCGCAGGTGAAGGGTGACATCACCGCCGTCGCCCCTCCTGCGCCAGGCCAGAAGCTCATCGCCTATGGTTTTGCCGACGGCAAGGCCCAGGTGGTGCAGCCTTATTTCAAGGTCTCCTATCCCAACGATGTGCGGGTCATCGAGCCCAGCCTGCAGTCCCCCTTCGGCGAAGAGCCGGTAGTGGTGGACCCCCAGGGCAAGGCGCTGACGCTCATGGTGTTTGAAGCCACCAAGGACAAGATGGCCACCGCCGCCGTGACCGCCGATGGTCGTGGCGTGATGGCGGTGATGAGCGGCGAGGAGAACTTCCTCTCCGGTGACATCGAGTGGAGCGCCCAGAACTACAGCATCCCGTCCCTGCCGCGTCATGTGGATCAGATGCTGCTGACCCCCAACCTGCGCATTCTGTTCGTACGCGAAGGCAACCGCCTCTCCGTCTATGACATTCACAACCTCAATGACATCTCCCTGCGTGATGTCATGGAGATCAATGCCCCCAACGCCAACGTGACCCGGGTCGAGCTGCTCTCCGGCGCCTCCTCCCTGCTGGTGGGCAACGACAACGGCGTCATCTCCCAGTGGTTCGAAGTGGCCCGGGATGGCAAGCGCCAGTTCACCCAGATCCGTGACTTCAAGGGCGATGGTGCCGTGGCGCAGCTGACCCCGGAGCACTTTCGCAAGGGCTTCATCAGTGCCGACAAAGAGGGCACCGTCAGCTTCTTCCACGCCACCGGCGAGACCAAGCTGCTGAGCGAGAAGGTGGAGGGCGGCGCGCTGTCGGCCCTGGCCATCTCCCCCCGTCACAACGTGCTGCTGATGCAGCAGGGGGATACCTTCAAGCTGTTCGCAGTGGAGAACGAGCACCCTGAGGTGACCTGGTCGGCCCTCTGGCAACAGGTGTGGTATGAAGGCTATCCCGAGCCCCAGTACGTGTGGCAGTCCACCTCCGCCAGCAACGACTTCGAAGCCAAGCTGAGCCTGGTGCCGCTGGTGTTCGGCACCCTCAAGGCCTCCTTCTATGCCATGGTGTTTGCGGTGCCGCTCGGCGTCGCTGGCGCCATCTACACCGCCTACTTCATGTCGGCGGGGCTGCGCAAATACGTCAAGCCGACGGTGGAGATCATGGCGGCGCTGCCGACCGTTATCCTCGGCTTCCTAGCCGGTCTGTGGCTGGCCCCCATCATCGAAGGGGCGCTGCCCGGGGTGGTGCTGCTGTTGATCCTGCTGCCGATGGGAATGCTGCTGACCGCCTTGATCTGGAACTACCTGCCGGAGCGCGGCAAATCCTGGTTGCCGGAAGGGTGGCACGCCATCTTGCTGATCCCGGTGCTGCTGCTGATTGGCTGGGGCGCCTTCGCGGTGAGCCCGCTCATCGAGAACGCCTTCATGCATGGGGATTCGCGCATCTGGCTGACTCACGAGATGGGCATCAAGTTCGACCAGCGCAACTCGCTGGTGGTGGGCATCGCCATGGGCTTCGCGGTCATTCCGACCATCTTCTCCATCGCCGAAGACGCGGTCTTCTCGGTGCCCAAGCACCTTACCCAGGGCTCATTGGCACTGGGGGCCACCCCGTGGCAGACCCTGAGCCGAGTGGTGATCCTCACCGCGAGCCCGGGCATCTTCTCGGCGGTGATGATGGGCCTTGGCCGCGCCGTGGGCGAGACCATGATAGTGCTGATGGCCACCGGCAACACGCCCATCATGGACTTCTCCATGTTCCAGGGGCTGCGCACCCTGGCCGCCAACATCGCGGTGGAGATGCCGGAATCGGAAGTGGGCAGCTCGCACTATCGAGTGCTGTTCCTCGCTGCCTTCGTGCTGTTCGTGTTCACCTTCTTGTTCAATACCCTGGCCGAGTTCATCCGTCAGCGGTTGCGTGAAAAATACAGCTCTCTGTGATGGGCTGCTCTGAAAGGACCGAGGAATCGACAATGGGTAAGTGGTTTAAATCGGGGGCCCCCTGGATCTGGATGACCGGCGGCGCCGTCAGCCTGAGTCTGGTAGCGGTACTGGGTCTGCTGCTGCTGATCGGCTGGCGTGGTCTGGTCTACTTCTGGCCCCATCCCATCTATGAGTGGCAACTGGAAGACGCCCAGGGCAACAAGAGCGTGCTGATCGGCGAAATCAACGACCGCGAGCTGGTGCCGGTAGAGCGGCTGCGAGCCGCCGGCCTGCCGCTGGAGGGGGAAGAGCGCGAGCTGCTGACCCGCTATCTGGTCAAGACCGGCAACCGCGAGTTCGTCGACCTGGACTTCCGTTGGGTACTGGAGACCGACATCAAGTCCCAGAGCCTGCCGACCGAGCTGGCCATGGTGGAGCGTGCCACCAACGGCAACTTCTACGGCTACATCGTCGGGGTGAAAGAGGATGGCAAGGCGCTGACCGAGAACCTGCATCCTGCCCTGCAGCGGGTGCTGGCACGGGCCAACGGTCTCTCCGAGCAGGCCGACGATCTGCAGAAAGGCGACATCGGCAGCATCAACTATCAGCTGGAGCGGCTGCGACTCAAAGAGCGCAAGGCCGAGCTGGACGACAAGCTGACCGATCAGCTTAAAGCCGAGCTGGCGAGCGAGCGTCAGGCCCTCAACGACCATTATCAGGTGCTGGAAAAAGAACTCTTTTCCCTGCGTGCCCAGGCGGACAGAGACAGCATCACGGTCAAGGACATGCGTGGCGAACTGGTGACCATGCCCATGTCCAAGGTGCTGGATGTGGTGTGGCCCAACGACATGAGTCTGCCGGCCAAGGTGGGCTACTGGTTCCACCAGATCGGCAAGTTCGTCTCCGACGATCCGCGCGAGGCCAACACCGAGGGCGGGGTGTTCCCGGCCATCTTCGGTACCGTGTTCATGGTGTTCCTGATGGCGATCATCGTGACCCCGCTCGGCGTGGTGGCGGCGGTCTACCTGCACGAATACGCGGGCAAGAACAGCCTGACCAAGATCATCCGCATCGCGGTGATCAACCTGGCGGGTGTGCCCTCCATCGTGTACGGCGTGTTCGGTCTGGGCTTCTTCGTCTACACCCTCGGTGGTTCGCTGGACCAGCTGTTCTACCCCGAAGCGCTGCCGAGCCCGACCTTTGGCTCCCCTGGCGTCATCTGGTCGGCGCTGACTCTGGCCATCCTGACCCTGCCGGTGGTGATCGTCTCCACCGAAGAGGGGCTGGCCCGGATCCCGAGCACCATCCGCCAGGGCTCGCTGGCACTGGGGGCCACCCAGGCCGAGACCCTGTGGCGCATCGTGCTGCCGATGGCTAGCCCGGCCATCATGACCGGCCTCATCCTGGCCATCGCCCGCGCGGCCGGTGAAGTGGCGCCGCTGATGCTGGTGGGGGTGGTGAAACTGGCGCCGACCCTGCCGATGGATGGCAACTTCCCGTACCTGCACGTGGAGCGCAAGTTCATGCACCTGGGCTTCCACATCTATGACGTCGGCTTCCAGAGCCCCAACGTCGAGGCGGCGCGCCCGCTGGTCTACGCCACCTCCTTCCTGCTGGTGACGGTGATCGTCGGCCTCAACCTGACGGCCATCGGGATCCGCAACCACTTGCGTGAGAAATTCCGGTCGCTGGAACATTGATAGACCAGCACCACAGAGACGGGTAGGGAACGGGGTTCCCTGCCAGCCAAGCGTTCCGGCCGCGGGCAATGAGAGTGCCCGCCGCCACCGACAGATTTTGAGGTAACAGATGATCAACGTAACGACCGCATCCAGCCAGCACACCGCGACCGACCTGCTCAACCTGAGCCCGGAGCAGACCGCGCTGGAAGTGAAGGATCTCAACCTGTACTACGGCAACAAGCAGGCGCTGTTCAACGTCAACATGAAGATCCCCAAGGGCCAGGTCACCGCCTTCATCGGCCCCTCCGGCTGCGGCAAGTCCACCCTGCTGCGCTGCATCAACCGGATGAACGATCTGGTGGAGATCTGCCGCATCGAGGGCGAAATCCAGCTGCACGGACACAACATCTACGACAAGAGCGTCGATGTATCCGCCCTGCGTCGTCAGGTGGGCATGGTGTTCCAGCGTCCCAACCCCTTCCCCAAATCCATCTACGAGAACGTGGTCTATGGCCTGCGTCTGCAGGGCATCAACGACCGTCGCACCCTGGACGAGGCGGCCGAGCGCTCTCTGCGCGGCGCGGCCCTGTGGGACGAGGTGAAGGATCGCCTGCACGACAACGCCTTCGGTCTCTCCGGTGGTCAGCAGCAGCGACTGGTGATTGCCCGTGCCATCGCCATCGAGCCGGAAGTGCTGCTGCTGGATGAACCGACCTCGGCGCTCGACCCCATCTCCACCCTCACCATCGAGGAGCTGATCAACGAGCTCAAGAGCCAGTTCACCGTGGTGATCGTGACCCACAACATGCAGCAAGCGGCGCGGGTCTCGGATCAGACCGCCTTCATGTACATGGGCGAGCTCATCGAGTACTCGGACACCAACACCATCTTCACCACCCCGGCCAAGAAGAAGACCGAAGACTACATCACCGGTCGTTACGGCTAAGGGATGTTGGCGATGGAGATGAGCAAGATGAGCATCAACAAACAGATTACCGGTCAGTTCAACGATTAAGGCGTGTTGGTGCAACAAGGGTTATTGAGATGAGCAAGATGGGCATCAACAAACAGATTACCGGTCAGTTCAACGACTAAGGCATACTCGGAGCATCAAGGATTATTTGTATGGACAATATGAACCTCAACAAACACATCTCCGGTCAGTTCAATGCCGAGCTCGAGAGCGTGCGCAACCAGGTGCTGGTAATGGGCGGGCTGGTAGAGC
The DNA here is from genome assembly GCF_027707385.1 of Aeromonas sp. QDB54. Lineage (NCBI taxonomy): Bacteria > Pseudomonadati > Pseudomonadota > Gammaproteobacteria > Aeromonadales > Aeromonadaceae > Aeromonas > Aeromonas sp. QDB54. The sequence goes on from NZ_JAPCIT010000010.1 coordinate 109,087, forward strand.
AGCAGCTGACCGACGCCATCGCGGCGATCCACGATCAGGATCTGGACGCGGCGCGCAAGATCGTCGCCAACGACCACAAGGTCAACGCCATGGAAGTGGCGATCGACGAGGAGTGCACCCGCATCATCGCCAAGCGCCAGCCCACCGCCTCCGACCTGCGGCTGGTGATGGCCATCATCAAGACCATCACCGATCTCGAGCGCATCGGCGATGTGGCGGACAAGATCGCCCGCATGCTGACCGACAACGCCAACAAGCCGCAGCCACCGCTGGTGTCGCTGGAGAACATGGGGCGCCGCACCATCAAGATGCTGCACGACGTGCTGGACGCCTTCGCCCGCATGGATCTGGACGCGGCACTGGCGGTCTACAAGGAAGATGACAAGGTGGACCGGGAGTACGAGTCCATCATCCGCGAGCTGATGACCTACATGATGGAAGATCCGCGCACCATACCCCAGGTACTCAACGTGCTGTGGGCGGCGCGGGCCATCGAGCGGGTGGGGGATCGCTGCCAGCACATCTGCGAGTACATCGTCTATTACGTCAAGGGCAAGGACGTGCGCCACACCAAGGCGGACGATCTGGGCACCCTGCTGGGGAAAGGGTGAGTCTGAGATGAATAAAAAGGCGCTTTGAGCGCCTTTTTTGTTGCCTTTTCAGTCAGTGCAAGATATCGCCACCCGCTTGGCGCTTTTCTGCTAGAATATGCCCCCTGTGTGAGTCCCGGATTGACTCACGGTCCGGTCTCCCGGACCCAGTTTGCCGTCTTGTGCTAAGGCGGCTGTTGCAATAGGTTAATCATGAGTTTTGCCGATAGTTTATTTTTCCTGATGCTGCTGGTCGCCGGCAGCGTGTTCTTCTCTCTCTCCGAGATCTCCCTCGCCGCCTCCCGCAAGATCAAGTTGCAGGTGATGGCCGATGAGGGCAACCGCCATGCCGAAAAGGTACTGGCACTGCAGGCCCAGCCGGGCAACTTCTTTACCGTGGTGCAGATCGGGCTCAACACCGTCGCCATCCTGGGCGGTATCCTGGGCGAGTCTGCCCTGAACCCGGCCATCAAGGAGTTCATCTCCGAGTTCTATCAGGGGCCCTGGCTGGGCGAGATCAGCTCGGCAGCCTCCTTCGTGTTCGTCACCGGCATGTTCATCCTGATCGCCGATCTGATGCCCAAGCGCCTCGCCATGACCATGCCGGAGCGGATCGCCGTGGTGGTGGTGCGCCCCATGCTGCTGTGTGTCACCCTGCTGATGCCGCTGGTGTGGCTGTTCAACGGCATGGCCAACGGCCTGTTCCGCCTGCTGCGCATCTCCATGGTGCGCAACGACGAGATCACCTCCGACGATATCTATGCGGTGATGGATGCGGGCGCCGAAGCGGGCGTCATCCAGCGCGAGGAGCACCAGCTCATCGAGAACGTGTTCGAGCTGCAATCCCTCGGCGTCACCTCCGCCATGACCGCGCGCGAGAGCCTCATCTACTTCACCCTGCAAGAGGGCGAGGAGAGCATCAAGGCCAAAATTGCCGAACACCCCCACAACAAGTTCTTGGTGTGTGATCACAACCTCGACAGCATCAAGGGCTTCGTCGACTCCAAGGAGCTGCTGATCCGGGTCATCAGCGGCCAGAGCATCGATCTCAACAGCGGCTCGCTGGTGCAGAACGTCATCATCATCCCCGACACCCTCAACCTCTACGAGGCGATGGAGTACTTCAAGAACCACAGGGGCGACTTTGCCGTGGTGATGAACGAGTATGCCCTGGTGGTGGGGATCGTCACCATGAACGACCTGATGAGCACCGTGATGGGCGAGTGGGCTACCCACGTGGTGGAAGAGCAGATCGTGCAGCGGGACGAGAACTCCTGGCTGGTGGACGGGGTGACCCCCATCTCCGACGTGATGCGCGCCTTCGACATCGAGGAGTTCCCGGAAAACCAGAATTATGAAACCATCGCCGGCTTCATCATGTACATGCTTCGCAAGATCCCCAAGCGAACCGATTCGGTCAAATACGCCGGTTACAAGTTCGAAGTGGTGGACATCGACAGCTACAAGATTGACCAGCTGCTGGTCACCCGGGTCGAGCCCACGCCGGCCGAGAAACCCGCTCAGGAATCGTAAAAGGAGCTAGTTAGCAATCATGAAGATGCAGTCTCATTCCCGTGCGCTGGCCTGTGTGGCGCTCGCCCTGGCACTCGGTGCCTGCAGCCAGAGCGCACCGCGCAAGGCCACCACAGTCGCCAAACCGGTTGCCCCCAAGGCGGCCGTGGTGGTGCCGCAGCAGGACCCGGATGCGGTGGTGCAAAGCGCCGTGGCGGAGCCGAGTCCGGTGTTCGACGAGGAATATCACGGCCCGGATCAAGGATCGCTTGAGTCGGTGACCGCCCTGTTTGCCCGCGGCTACATCGAATCGGCCATGCGCGAGACCATGCTGGCGGCGGTGCACAGCGACTACCCGCTGCTCGGCATGCGGGACGTGCGCCTGACCGATCCGGTGGCCAAGTTCCTTACCTCCGCCCAGGCTCGCACCACGGCTCACGACTACCTCTATGCCGGGGTGCAACGCCGGTTGGGTCGCCCGCTCAGCCCCGCCCAGTGGGAGCAGATCTGGCAGGGGTATCCCCAGCAGGGTCGGGTGTCCGACTGGGTCAAGCAGACCAAGCGGGTACTGGCCGGACGTTGAGCCGCCAGTGCACCTGTCGCCACAAGAGGCCACCTTAGGGTGGCCTCTTGTCGTTTCTCATCCTGGTGTTGAGCCTTCAACAGCCATACCTCCCTTCCTTTGCCGTTATCTCCCTGAGCTTGTTCGGATTTGTTCGTAGCACCCGATTGCCTCTTGTTCTACTTTGGGTCATGATGAAAAGGCGTTATAGCCGTCTAGATGTTTTGATGGCCTTTTTTGACTCAACACAATAAATACCCGTCACGACGGGGACACGCAGAGAGACAGAGATGGATAAAAAGGATTTGTGGGTACTGGATGGCGGCATGGGACGCGAGCTGGCACGGCGGGGTGCGCCGTTTCGCCAGCCGGAGTGGTCGGCGCTGGCCTTGATGGAGGCCCCCGAGACGGTACGCGAGGTGCATCAGGCCTACGTGGCGAGTGGGGCCCGGGTCATCACCACCAACAGCTATGCGCTGGTGCCGTTTCATATCGGTGACACGCGCTTTGTCGCCCAGGGGGAGGCACTTGCGGCGCTGGCCGGTCAGCTGGCCCGCGAGGTGGCCGATGAGCAACCGGGCAGCGTGCAGGTGGCCGGCTCCTTGCCGCCGCTGTTTGGATCCTACCGCGCCGACCTGTTCGACGCAGGCAGGGCGAGCGAGCTGGCGACCCCGCTTATTCGAGCGCTCTCCCCCCACGTGGATCTCTGGCTGGCGGAGACCATGAGCCTGATTGCCGAGCCGCTGGCCATCCGGGCCCTGCTGCCCGAGGACGGCAAGCCGTTCTGGGTCTCCTTCACCCTGGAAGACGAGGCGCCAGGCAGCGAGCCGACCCTGCGCTCCGGCGAGCGAGTGGCCGATGCGGTTACCGCGCTGGCATCGGCCGGGGTGGACGCCATCTTGTTCAACTGCTGTCAGCCCGAGGTGATCGAAGGGGCGCTCAGGGTGGCCGGTGCTAGCTTGCAGGCGCTGGGTCGCAGCGACATTCGGCTCGGCGCCTATGCCAACGCCTTCCCGCCCCAGCCCAAGGAGGCCACCGCCAACGACGGGCTGGACGAGATCCGCACCGATCTGGGACCGCTGGATTACCTCGGCTGGGCCGAGCGCTGGCGCGCCGCCGGGGCAAACCTTATCGGCGGTTGCTGCGGCATCGGGCCGGAACACATTCAGGCCCTGGCCAGTCGGCTGCGCTAAGGAGAGCCCATGAAAGAGAGCAAGATCGGGCTCTGGTCCCTCACCGCGCTGGTGTTCAGCTCCATGGTGGGGGCGGGGATCTTCAGCCTGCCGCAGAACATGGCCGAGGTGGCTGGCGCGCGCGCCGTGCTGATCGGTTGGGGCGTCACCGGGGTGGGCATACTGGCGCTGGCCATGAGTTTCCTGTATCTGTCGCGATTAAGGCCGGATCTCGATGGCGGCATCTACAGCTATGCCCGCGCCGGTTTCGGCGATCTGGTGGGTTTTTTCTCCGCCTGGGGCTATTGGCTCTGCGCCACCATCGGCGTGGTGGGCTATCTGGTGATCGCCTTCGCGGCGCTGGGCAGCTTCGCCGACACCCCGCAGCAGGTCTGGTTTGGCGAGGGCAACACCCTGGCGGCCTTCATCGGCGAGTCCTGCATCCTCTGGGCGGTACACCTGCTGGTGGCCCGCGGCGTGCAACAGGCGGCCCTGTTCAACCTGGTGGCGACCCTGGCCAAGAGCCTGCCGCTGCTGCTGTTCATCCTGTTTGCCTGCTACTGGTTCGACCCGGTCACCTTCGCGGCGGATCAGCAGGGCAGCACCCTGGCGACGCCGGTCTCCGAGCAGGTACGCAACACCATGCTCATCACCCTCTGGGTCTTCACCGGCATCGAGGGGGCGGCGGTGCTGTCGGCCCGGGCCAGAAACAAGCGGGACGTGGGCACGGCTACCGTGCTTGGGGTGGTGCTGGCGCTGCTGCTCTATGTGCTCATCTCGGTGCTGGCGCTGGGGATCCTGAGCCGCCCCGAGCTCGCGGCCCTGCCCAACCCCTCCATGGCGGGGCTGATGGCCCAGATGACGGGCTCCTGGGGCAAGCTGCTGATCAGTGTCGGCCTTATCGTCTCGGTACTGGCCTCCTACGTGAGCTGGACCCTGTTCTCGGCCGAGGTGCCGTTCAGCGCGGCGCGCCACGGCGCCTTCCCGGCCATCTTCCAGCGCCAGAACCGCAACGGCACCCCCATCGCATCGCTGTGGCTCACCAGTCTGACGGTGCAGGGCTGCCTGCTGCTGGTGTGGCTGCTCGGCAAGGGTTACACCAACCTGCTGCTCATCTCTACCTCGATGATCCTGGTGCCCTACCTGTTGATCGGTCTGTTCCTGCTCAAGCTCTCCTTGCGTGGGGAGGGCAATGGCCTGATGCGGGCGGTAGCGCTGGTGTCGAGTGGTTACGGCCTCTGGCTGCTCTACGCCGCCGGGGTGGAGTACCTGCTGCTCTCCTTGCTGCTGTACGGGCCGGGTCTGCTGCTGTTTCTCTACAGCCGCCGCCAGCTGGGGGCGGAGCTGCGACTCAGCGGGCGCGAGCGGCTGCTGGCCGGAGTGACGCTGCTGAGCCTGATCCCCGCCATCTGGTCTTTTGCTCACGTCTGACCGGGTTGTGACCGGCAATGCAAGAGAGCGCCTAGGGGCGCTCTTTTTTTGTCTGCGACATGCACTTGTTTTAGCGGCGGCAAGGACTTAGCGGCTGGCGGGACCGGCCGGCTTGCCAAACAGCACCGCGAGCTTTTGCCGCCAGGGCAGGCCGCGGGCGTCCCGCAGCATGTCGCGCCACTCGTGGAAGGTGAGGGTGAGGGGGTTGAAGCTGTGGACGGGCTTGGTGATGCCGAAGCGACACGGCTCGCCTAAGTCTTCTTCCACGAAGGTGCCAAACAGCCTGTCCCAGATAATGAGCACCCCGGCGAAGTTGCGATCGATATATTTGGCGTTGCTGGCGTGGTGCACCCTGTGGTGGGAGGGGGTGTTGAAGATCCACTCCAGCCAGCCAAGCTTGCCCACCACCTGGGTGTGGACGAAGAACTGAAAACCCAGGCTCAAGAGCACGGTGGCCACCACCGCCTCGGGGGGGAAGCCGATGAGGATCATCGGGATCCAGAACAGCCACATGCCGGAGACCGGGTACATCAGGCTCTGGCGAAAGGCGGTGGAGAGGTTGAGCCGCTCCGAGCTGTGGTGCACCACGTGGGAGGCCCACAACCAGCGCACGTGGTGGCTGGCGAAGTGGAACAGCCAGTAGCAGAGATCCTGCAACAGAAAAAGCAGCAACAGGCTCCAGAGGTTGAGATCGATATCCAGCAGCCGCCAGCCCCAGAGGGCGTCGTAGAGATAGGCGATGGCGATGGCCGTCAGCGCGTCGCCCCCCTGATGCATCAGCGCCAGGGTGGCGTTGGCGAAGAGATCCTTCCACTGGTAGCCGGCGGTGGGATAGGCGGCGCCATGTTTGCGCAGGTAGAGCATTTCCCAGCCGATGAAGGCCAGAAAAAGCGGCGAGAGGTAGAGCAGGATCAGTTGCACATCCATGTCGGGTATCCAGTCAGAGCAATTGCTCTCCAGCATAAAGGATGAATTTAATCTTTCATTAACAATTTTCACCCGATGGCCATCGCCATCTGACGCTGGCGGCGGGAGCCCGCAAGTGCAGGGCCATGAAAGGGCGTGATGGCCCTCTGAGCCATGGCGCAGTGACTATGCTTGATGAGGTTTTCTACCTCTGGAGTGGCAGATGATGCGGCTGTGGTGTTGTTTGTTGATGGGAGTCTGCCTGCTGGCGCAGGCCAAGACCCGGGTCGAGATCCTGGCCGATGCCAACTATCCACCCTACTCCTGGCAGGAGGGGGAGGAGGTGAAGGGGATCTATGCCGACATAGTGCGCAGCGTGACGGCCTCCATGGATGAGTACGAGGTGGTGCTCAAGGCCATGCCCTGGCGGCGGGGTCTCAGCATGGTGGAACAGGGCAGTGCCTTCGCCATCTTTCCACCCTACTATCAGCCCGACAGCCGCCCCTGGATGTGGCCTTACTCCCAACCCCTGCTCGACGAGGAGCTGGTGGTGATGTGCGGCGCCGGGGTGGCGGCCAATACCCCGCAGGCGCAGTTCCCGACCGACTACTATGGGCTGCGCTTTGGCATGAATGCCGGTTTCACCATAGGTGGTGCCCCCTTCTGGCAGGCGGTCCAGCAGCAGAAGATCGGGTTGGAGGAGGTGAAGAGCAACCGGGAGAACCTGCTCAAGATTGTGCGCGGCCGGGTCGACTGTACCGTCAACGACCGCCTCTCTCTGCTCTATGAGCTGCTCAACATGATCAAGGGCAACCAGCTGGCGGTGGCCGACATGTCCCAGCTCAAGCAAGGGCCGGTGCTCAGCAAGGAGCAGGGGTTCCTCGGTTACAGCCGCAAGGGGGAGTTCGACTTCAAGGAGGACTTTGCCGAGCAGTTCGACAAGCGGCTCTACGAGCTCAAGAAGCGGGACGGGATCCGAACCATAGTGGAGCGTTATCTGGGAAAGTCCCCGCGCTGAACTGATAAGGGAGCCAGTCAGATTCAGCCGATAAACACAGGGTTTCGGCTAAGAAAAAGAGGGAGCCATGGGCTCCCTCTTCTTCTTTTTATCGCCGGCGCTATTACAGCACTTGGCTCAGGAACTGGCGCAGGCGCGGGGAGGGGGGATTGTCGAAAAAGTCCGTCGGCTTCTCGTCTACCAGCAGCTCGCCGCTCTCCATAAAGAGCACGCGATCTGCCACCTCACGGGCAAAGCCCATCTCGTGGGTGACCACCACCATGGTCATCCCCTCGCGGGCCAGTCCCTTCATCACGTCCAGCACCTCGCCCACCATCTCGGGGTCGAGCGCGCTGGTGGGCTCGTCAAACAGCATGATGCGTGGCTGCATGGCGAGCGCCCGGGCAATGGCCACCCGCTGCTGCTGGCCGCCGGAGAGCTGGGAGGGGTAGCTCTCGGCCTTGGCCGACAGGCCGACTTTGAGCAGCAGGGCCTTGGCTCTGTCCTCGGCATCGCGACGCGACAGCCCGCGCACCTTCTGCGGGGCGAGGCAGATGTTGTCCAGCACGTTCAGATGGGGGAAGAGGTTGAAGGACTGGAACACCATGCCCACCTCTTCCCGCAATTTGTTGACGTCTCCCGGCTCGGTCAGGCTGATGCCATCCACCACGATATTGCCGTCGTTGATGGTCTCCAGCTGATTGAGGGTGCGCAGGAAGGTGGACTTGCCGGAGCCGCTGGGGCCGACGATCACCACCACTTCCCCCTCGGCGACCTGGGTACTGACGTTCTTGAGGGCGTGCACTTCGGTGCCGTAGAACTTTTCTACACCGCTGGCCTTGATAATGGGATCAGTTGCTGCGCGCATATTTCACCTCCAGACGACGCACCAGGAAGGAGAGAGTGCCAGTCAGCACCAGATAGAGCAGGGCCACGGTGAACCACACCTCGAACGGACTGAAGGTGGAGCTCACCACCTCGCGCCCCGCCTTGGTGAGATCGGTGATGGAGATGACAGAGACCAGCGAGGAGTCCTTGATAAGGTTGATGAACTGGCCGGCCAGCGGCGGCAGCACCCGTTTGAAGGCCTGCGGCAGGATGACGTAGCGCATGGTCTGGGCCGAGGTCATGCCGAGGCTTCTGCCCGCTTCCATCTGCCCCTTGTGGATGGAGCTGATGCCGGCACGGACGATTTCCGCCACGTAGGCGCCGGTAAAGACCGCCAGTGCCGCCACCCCGGCGGTGAATCGGTCGAGGTTCAGCACGGTACCGATGAAGAAGTAGACGATGAAGATCTGCACCAGCAGCGGGGTGCCGCGGATGAGCTCCACGTAGGTAACCGCCAGGTTGCGCAGGGCGGGGTTGGGGGAGAGTCGGGCCAGCCCGGCCAGGGTGCCGAGCAGAATGGCGAAGATGCCCGCCACCAGCGAGAGTTTGACCGTGACCCAGACGCCCCAGGCGATGGGGCCGGCAGTCCAGCTCAGCTGGGTGTCGAGGGTGTCGCCGCGAAAGACGGTGTCTCCTTCCGCTACCTGGCCGCCGCTGATGGCGATGGCTTGGCGCTGGTTGGGATCGAGGTCGTTTTGCAAAAACAGCTTGCCCTTGTCGGTCTCGGTGGTGCCGGCGACCACGGTACCGTCAAATTCGGCGTAGTTTTTCTGTTCCGCCTGATAGGCGATGTACTGGGGGATCCGCTCCCAGCGCCAGGTGTAATCCACTGATTGCACGGCCTTGTAGATGCCAAAGATGGCGGCCAGCACGATCAGCAGGAAGATCCCGTGCCAGAGCAGTTGATTGGGTTGTTTTTCCATCTGTCTTGTTGGGTTGTGCACTGTCGCAACCTCGTTGTAGTTATTGTGTGGGGATCTGCGTGAAGGGGCGGCGGGCCGCCCCTTGCGAGGTTACTTGAGCTGGTTCAGCCAGGCGGTGGACTCAAACCACTTCTGGTAGAGGCGGTCGTAGCTGCCGTCGCCCTTGATTTGGCGCAGGTAGTTGTTGAACCAGTTGAGGGTGTCCTGGTCGCCCTTGCGGATGGCCCAGGCCAGCGGTTCGAAGGTGAACGGCTTGTCGAGGTGCACCACGGCCCCCTTGTTCTGGGTGGCGAAGATGGCGTTGTAGGGCAGGTCGTAGACGAAAGCATCGACCTTGCCGTTGATCACTTCCAGCTTGGCGTCATCCTGGGTTTCAAACTGCAGCAGGGTGGCTTTCGGGATCAGACGCTTGACCGCCTGCTCGCCGGTGGTGCCGAGCTTGACCGCGATCTTGTATTTGGGGTCGTTGAGGTCGGTGAAGGATTTGATCTCGCCAGCCTTGTCCTTGCGCAGGACGATGGTCTGCCCAACCACGATATAGGGGTCGGCAAAGTTGACGCGCAGGTTGCGCTGGGGGGTGACGGTCATGCCGCCCATGATGACGTCGAACTTGTCGGTCAAAAGGGCCGGAATGATGCCATCCCAGGCGGTGTTGACGAACTCGACCTTCACGCCCATCTCCTTGGCGACCATCTTGGCCAGATCCACGTCAAAGCCGATGTATTGGCCCTGCTTGTTGGTCATTTCGAAGGGTTGATAGCCGGCGTCGAAACCGACCCGCAGCACGCCGCGCTCCAGCACGGCATCCAGGGTGGAAGTGGGCGCGGCGTTGGCCAGCCCGCACAGCAGCAGGATAGAAAGAATGAGTTTTTTGATCATAAGTGACGTCTCTGTCAAAAGTGTGTTCGGCCTTGAACCTGATCCCGTGCGACTCCGTGGCACAAGAGACTGCTGCATCCGGCAACAGGGCAAGACAGGATTATTGTCTTGATTGAGGCAAAAGCCCCATATGAGATTCTATTTGCTACCGACTGAGTGAAAAATGTACCAAATTCCGATTGTGCCAGATGACTCAATAGGTTAGTGGCGCTTTTTCCCCGTGGCGACACTCATAAAATCACACGAAAACAACATATCTATCTAATGAGGCAGGTTCAAGCCAAAAATGTATTCAGCACATTTTGTTACAAGCCAGCCCGCCATCAGTAGTGTCAATTGTTGCTCACCTGGCCGCCAAGCGCCAAAAAACAGATTCGAATGAATTTAGTGTGTGCGATTGCCGCCCACTAAATGGTTTTTAATTGAGGATTTAGTCAGACACCGCTGGGTCTTGTTTTGCGCTTCAAATATACTCAGTTACCTTCGTTTAGTGGCACTGGTATGGACGCCTCAATACTGCTCAAGCTGGATGTATTCACCCTGATGATCATGGCGCTGGGTGGCTACAGCCTCGGTTTCATCACTCTCTCCATCATCTGGTCGACCCACAGGGAGATCCCCGGACTCGGATACTGGTGGTGGTCCAGTCTGTTCGCACTGGTGGCCCAGAGCCTCTTTACCCTGCAGGCCTTCATGCCGAGTCTGGCGGGGATCTGGCTGGCCAATCTGCTGATCACCGTCTGCATCGCCCTGATGCCGCTGGCGCTGCAGCGTTTCTTCGGCCAGCCCCTCAGCTGGTCTGCCAGCGGCTGGTTCATGCTGATCTATGTGCTGATCCTGAGCTGGAGCATTGCCTTCAACGATCAGATGGCTCCTCGGGTGCTGCTGGCCTGCCTGAGCTACATGGTGCTGGGGGCGGTGATCGTCTTTCTCATCTGGCGGCACGGCTATCCCTCCTATCTGCCCGCCGTACTGGTGTTCACCGTGGTCAATATCCTGCTCTATGGCTTCAACCTGCTGCGCATGGCATTTCTGCTGCAGGGGGACGCCAGAGTCTTGATGGATCAGAGCGGTGTCAACGTGCTGCCCTTCCTCTCCATGCTGATGGGCAGCTACCTCTCCACCTTCGGGGTGCTGCTGCTCTGCACCCAGTACCGGGCGCTGGCCCTGCGCCAGCAGGCGAGCCACGATCCGCTCACCGGTCTGCTCAACCGGCGCGGCTTCATGGAGCTGATGGCCCGGCGCCGGATGACCGAGTTCGGCGCCCTGGCAGTGCTGGATCTCGATGACTTCAAGCAGATCAACGATCGCCATGGTCATGAGATGGGGGATCGGGTGCTGGCCGCGGTGGGGGCCTATCTCGGTGCTCAGCAGGAGTTGGTGGCCAGTCGCTTTGGCGGCGAGGAGTTCGTGTTGCTGTTGCCGCAGGAGGATGAAACGGCGCAGCAGCAGCGCTGCGAGCAGATCATCCGCTCTCTGGCGGCGCAGGACATGCACGGGATCGGCATCACCGTCAGCATGGGGCTGGTGCGCTGCCAGCACAGCTGGCACTTCGACACCCTGTTCAGCCAGGCGGATCGAGCCCTCTATCAGGCCAAGCGGGAGGGCAAGAACCGGGTCTGCCGGCTGGCGCAAGCCTAGCCGGTCAATCGGCGTCGCGGGGGCGCGGCGCCTGCGCCTTGAGGAAGGGGAGCAGCAACAGGGCGGAGACGCCGGCGGCCACCGAGATCACCACGAAGAAGCCCTGCCAGTGCCAGATCTCCAGCACCCTCGCCAGCGGATAACCAGAGAGTGCCGCCCCCATGTAGGCAAACAGGCCGACGAAGCCGGTGGCGGCCCCCGCCGAATTCTTGTGGGAGCACTCCGCCGCCGCCATGCCGATCAGCATCTGGGGGCCGAATACGAAGAAGCCGATGGTGAAGAAACAGGCCGCCTGCATCACATAGCTGAAGAAGGGCATCAGCCAGAGCGATCCCACCGCCAGCAATATGCCCACCGCGAAGATGAGGTTCATCGGCCCGCGGTTGCCGTTGAACAGCTTGTCCGATCCCCAGCCCGCCACCAGGGCACCGATAAAGCCGCCCACCTCGAACATGGAGATGGCCGAGTTGGCGCTCATCAGATTGAAGCCGCGCTGCTCGGTCATGTAGAGATTGCCCCAGTCGTTGATGGCGGTGCGTACCACGTAGACCAGCACGTAGCAGCAGGCCAGCAGCCAGATATAGGGGTTGCCGAGCACGTATTTGCGCAGGATCTGGCGATGGGAGAGGCCGGCATCCTGGGTCTGCTGGGCCAGCTCCATGGCATCGTTGCGCCACTCGCCCACCGTGGGCAGTCCCATGGCGCTCGGGGCATCGCGCAGACGCCAGCAGAGGAACAACCCCGCCAGGATGGCGATAAGGCCGGGCACTATCATGCCGTAGCGCCAGCCGTGCTGCAGGGCCAGGGTGCTGACGATGAGGGGAATGAGCGCGCCGCCCACGTTGTGGGCCGTGTTCCAGGCCGACCACCAGAAGCCGCGTTCGCTGCGCGAGTACCAGCTGGTGAGCAGCTTGGAGCAGGGGGGCCAGCCCCAGCCCTGGAAGAAGGCGTTGACCACCCAGAGGGCGGCGAACAGCCACAGCGACGACGAGAGCCCGAACAGTATGTTGATGACGCCGGTCGCCATCAACCCGAGGCCCATGAAGTAGCGCGGGTTGGCGCGGTCGCTGATGATGCCGGAGAAGAACTTGGAGCAGCCGTAGGTGATGTAGAACAGGGTCCACAGCATGCCGATGTCGGCCTTGTTCAGCATGCCGCTGGCCAGCATGTCCGGCATGGCGAAGTTGAAGCTCTTGCGGGTGAAGTAGAACACCGCGTAGCCCAGATACATGGTCAGCAGGATGTGCAGCCGCCAGTGGCGATAACAGGCGTCGATCTCGGCCTGATCGCGGATGAGGGGCTGGGGCGGTGCGCTTCTCATGAAACTGAGCATCAGGCGGTTCTCCCCTGCGGCTGGGTGTTACTCATGACTCTCCTCCCGTTTGCGGCCGGGCAGGGTCACGGTCAGCTGGGTGCCGTGCACGCAGGAGAGCTGCAATGCGCCTCCCAGCGCCTGCACCCGCTCGCGGATGCCGAGCAGGCCGTAGCCCTGGGGCGTGCGGTGTTCCGGCAGGCCGCAGCCATCGTCTTCCAGCAGCAGGGTCAGTCGCTCGCCCTGGCGGTGGGCCCGGATGGTGACCGAGCTGGCATTGGCGTGTTTCACCACGTTGTTGAGCCCCTCCTGACAGACCCGAAACAGGGTGACCCGCTGGGCATCGGAGAGGCCGGCGTCCGCCAGCTGCCACTCGAGCCGGGTGACGATGCCGCGGCGCTCCAGCTCCAGCTCCCGCAGCAGGCCGCGTACCGCCTGCTCCAGACTCATGTCGTCGAGCTGGCGGGGGCGCAGCCGGCCGAGCAGGCCGCGCACCGCGTCGTAGATGCCCAGCGACAGCGTCTCGATGAGGGCGCTGCTCTGGCCGACCCCGGCATTGTCCGGGGCGAGCCGGCGCACGATGCCGGCCTGGGTACGGATGGCGGTGATGGTCTGGCCGATGTCGTCGTGCAGCTCGCGCGCCACCTCCTTGCGGATGCTCTCTTCGGTCTCCAGCAGCCGCTCGGTGAGCTGGCGATTGTGGGCGAGCTGGCGGGTCAGCGCCTGGTTGAGCTCGCGCTGGCGCTGGATGCCGGCCCCCAGCAGCAGGCCGGTGAGGCTCTGGGCCAGCAGGGAGAGCAGCAGATCGAGCGGATGATCGTGCCAGGCCTGGCCGGCCATCAGCGCCACCGTGTTCATCAGGGTGGCGAGCAGCGCCCCCTGCCAGCCGTAACGCCAGGCCATGGCCATGATGGGGATGGCCAGACAAAACGGAGTGAAGCGCACCAGCGAGTCCGGCAGGCCGAGCTGCAGCCAGAGGCTCAGCACGAACAGCAGCAGATACCAGACCAGATGGCGAAAACGCCAGTCCACCGGTTGATCCACCAGGGTCGGCCCGAGCGGCACCCAGGTAGCGCGGGTGAGATAGTGCCAGATCAGCATGCAGGTGGAGGTCAGGGTCAGCCCGCCGGTGAGGGTGAGCAGCAGCGCGGTGAGGCCATCCTCGCCAGCCAGATGCCAGAGCAGGGATTGCAGCCCCGCCGCCACCGTGACGGTGGCCAGCAGCACCAGCAGCTGCTGCCAGTCGTTGCGCACCGGCTGGCGGCGGGCGATGAGCAGCGGCAGCAAGGTCAGCAGGCTGCCAGCCTGAATGAGCGGCCACAGCGGCAGGCCCACCTCCTGATTGAGCCAGTAGAGCAGCAGGGATTCGCACAGCAGCAGCGGCGGCCAGTAGGAGAGCGGGCTTTGCAGCAGCAGCCCCAGACGCAGGCCGAAGGGGAACAGCAGGGCCGCCAGCATGGGCGATCCCGCCAGGTGCAGGCCGATGCTCCACAGGCAGAACCAGCCGGCAGCAAAGATGAAACAGGCCGCCAGCGAGATGGCGACATAGCTGGCAAGACGGGGGATCACCAGCTGTCCAGCATGCGGTGGGCCAGCTCCACGTTGTTGCTGACCTTGAGTTTGTCCATCAGGTTGGCGCGGTGCACGTGCACCGTCTTGGGAGAGAGACCAAGCTGCTCGGCGATGGCCTTCACCTCCAGTCCCCGCGCCAGCAGCTGGGCCACTTCCCGTTCCCGGTTGGTGAGCGGATCCTGGCTGTTGCAGGCCAGCTTGTGGGCAATGTCCGGGGTGAGGTAGCAGCCGCCGTGGGCGGCGGTGCGCACTGCGGCGATCAGTTCGTCCGGGCTGCAGCGCTTGGAGAGGAACCCCTTGGCGCCGGCCTGCAATGCCTGCTCTATCAACGCCGGGCTGTCGTGCACCGACAGCATCACCACGGCGAGGCCGGAAGGGAGGCGCTTGAGCAGATCCAGCCCGGACTGGTCCGGCATGGAGATGTCGCACACGCACAGTTGCACGCCGCTGCCGGGCAGTCCCGCCAGCGCCTCGGCGGCGGAGCCGAATTCGGCCACCACCCGCAGGTCGGGTTCGAGATTGAGCAGTTGAGCAAAGCCGGAGCGGACGATCTGGTGATCGTCGATGAGGGCAATCTTTATCATGTTGTCAGCCTGAAATCTGCGGCCAGGGTGCTGGCGCGGCCAACAAGATACCTGCCGCCTCGTCCGGGCTCAAGAGAAAGCAGGGCAGGTGAGCGGGATCGGCGGCGCTTCTGTGGCAAAGCTTGATCGGGATCAGGGGCGGGTACGTGCACAGGGCCTGGGGCCGCCGCTTGGCACGTACCCGGGAGGATTAGCGATGCAGCTCGCCGGCCCGCTCCGGCTGATAGACCACTTCCAGGATCTCCACCTCGATGGTGCGACCGGCCGGGCCGGGCCAGGCGATGCTGTCGCCTACCTTCAGGCCGAGCAGGGCGCTGCCGACCGGTGCCAGCACGGAGATCTTCGACTCATCACCCTGCACGTCCTTGGGGTAGACCAGGGTCAGGCAGAACTCGTTGCCGCTGCTCGGCATCTTGAAGCGCACCGTGCTGTTCATGGTGACCACGTCCGGCGGCATGTCGGCCGGCTCGCGCATCTCGGCGCGATCCAGCTCCTCCTGCAGGGCCAGGTGCTGGGGATGGTTGCCGAGCAGCTGCTCGATGCGGTCGAGATCCAGGCTGGAGATCACGAGATGAGGCTGTTTCATAAGATATTCCTTATCAATGGGTTAAAGGACCAGGATGACGGGCAAGCTGGTCGAAAAAGAGTGTGCGATACGAAAAAACAGATCGGGAATGCGATGCCCCCGAACGACTCGCTGTCGGAGGCGAGGGCGGGGGCTCAACGGGGTGTGAGCTGGCTTGATAAAATAATGAGCGCTTTCATGGGGATACCATAACCATTCTGGACTGCTTTGGCAATTATCCTGACAAGCTTGTCAGGGGGCCTGGTAATCGTACTGCTTGATGATGCGCGCCAGGCTGCCATCGTCGTGCATGGTGGCGATGATTTTGCGCCAGCGGGTCGCCTCGGCGGCCGGGAAACGGGGGCTGGCGGCCAGATAGAGCGAGGCCCGCTGCAGGGTGTCGCCGCGCACCAGATCCGCCAGCGGCAGGCCGGCCTGCTGCTGGTTGTAGCGGGCGCTGTTCCAGGCCACCGCCCAGCCCTGGATGCGGCCCAGTGCCAGCTTGCTGGCGTTGTGGATCTCCTCGGCCACCAGCGCCTGTTTCACTTGCGGGTAGGGCTGCAGCAGGCTCTGGCCATAGGAGCCGCGCATCACGCCGACAGTGAGGCCGGGCAGCTCTTTGCTGGTGATGGGGGCCGGGTGGTACTGGCGATGGCTGACCAGCACGAAGGCCTCATCCAGTAGCGGGGCAATCCACAGGAACTGCGGCTCGCGCTGGGGGCTGCGCACCGGCGGCACCAGCAGCACGTCCTGGCGGTGGCGGGTCTGGCTGAGGGCGCGGGCCAGCGGCATCAGCTCGATGGTCAGCGGTTCCTTGAGGCGGCGGGCCGCCTCCTCCAGCACTTCGATGGCCATGCCGCTCGGGGCGCCCTGATAGGAGCGGATGACATAGGGGGGGATCTCGGCGGCGATGACCACCACGGCCTGGGCCTGGGCGGCGGGGAAGAGCAGGGTGCAAAGCAGCAAGAGCAGGGAAGTTCGCATGGCTGGCCGGATTTGGGATGAGTACACAGAGTGTAACATCCCGTCAGCACAAATCAGCTCACCCCATTCGGGGCGTCCCGTCAGTCGAAGAAATCCCGCAGATCAAGGGTCTGGTAGCCGTCCAGCTGCTGCCAGGGCAGGCTCTTTGGCAGGGGCTTGAGAGTCACCTCCATCCGGTAGCTGCGATAACCGTCGAGGCTCGCCGACTCCACAACCAGCGGCAGCTGCCAGCGGTGCGACCAGAGGATGCGGGTGCGCTGGTTGCCCTCGCGTTTTTCATACCAGCGCGCCTGTTCGGGGGCCGCCTCGTCGAGGGGCGTCATCTCCTGCAACAGGGCCGGGTTGATGAGATGGCGGATCCGCGGCCAGTCGGGTTTGAAAGCCACCTGACCGTACTCCTCTTCAGGTACCTCCACCAGCTGGTTGTGCCAGTTGTCGGCGTAGCGCAGTTGCAGCCCCCCCTGCGGGTCGCGGGTCACCCAGCGCGCCGCCATCTGGTGGGTGAAGTGCTTGTGGCCCGGGGTGGCATCGTGGGTGGCGTGATAGGCGCGGGCAAGGGGCAGCGGGATGAGCCGCTGGCTCCACACCTGATCGCCAACCCGCAGCCACTTCTCCTGCCACTGGCTCTCCTTGCTGATGCCGTCGCTGCTGGTGACCCGGTCCTGATAGCGGATGCGGGCGGCCAGATCGGGGACTTCATCGGCCAGGAGGGGAAAAGAGAGGCTGCTGGCGAGCAGCCACAACGGAAGTAACAGTCGCATATGGGTGATCGCTCGAACGAGCAGGGCCCGGCACCCTGCCGGGCCCTGCCGTTTACAGGCCGAGCGCCTCCTTCAGCTTGCCGAACACCCGGGTGTTGTCCAGCGTCCCCTTGAAGCGGCTGCTGCCTGCGCCGTCGGCGAACAGCATGACGTCGCCGCCGCCGTGGGTCTCGGAGCCGAGCTTGACCCCGGTCTCCTGCAGGTAGTCGTCCGCCATCACCTGATCGCTGGTGAGGGTGGGACGCACGTCGGGGCGGTTGGGGCCGTTGCCGAACACCAGGGTGGTGAACGGCTTGCCATCCACGTCGTTCTGGGTCGAGCCATCGCCATTTTTCACCAGATCCAGCACCTTGTTGCCCTTGGCGGAGTAGCCGTTGATGGTCATGGTGTGGTCATGGTCGGCGGTGACCACGATCAGGGTATCTTTCAGATCCACCTTGCCGAGCGCCGTCTTGACCGCATCGTCCAGCGCCACTGCGTCGGTGAGCGAGCGCTTGGCATTGGTGCCGTGCAGGGCGTGGTCAATGCGGCCCCCTTCTACCATCAGGAAGTAACCCTGGCTGTTCTGGCTGAGCAGATCGATCGCCTTGGCGGTCATCTCGGAGAGTGACGGCTGGGTACTGGCCGCCCCCTTGGCGACGCGGTCCAGCTCGTAGTCGAGGTGGGATTTGGCGCTGAACAGGCCAAGCACCTTGCCCGAGTTGACGCCAGCCAGATCATCTTTGGTGGTGACGTAGCGATAGCCCTGAGCGGTCAGCTCGGCGGTGAGATCCCGCCCGTCGGCGCGGCCACCCTTGTTGCTGGTGCTGTTGTAGGGCGTCCAGTGGTTGGCGCCGCCCCCCATCAGCACGTCGACCCCGTCCCCCAGCGCCTGGTTGAAGCCGGCACCGCCCGGTACCGCCTGCGCGGCGATGGCGTAGGCGGCATCCCGATGGCAGATGTGGGAGTAGGTGGCGGCCGGGGTGGCATGGGTCAGCTCGGTGGTGGTGACGGCCCCCACCGACTTGCCCGCCGCCTTGGCCAGCTCGAGAAGGGTGGGCACCGGCTTGCCGTTGTCGCTGGCGCAGTTGTTGACGCCCTTGTTGCCGTTGGCGTCTTTGCCGGGCGCGACGGCCTTGGTGTCGCTGCTCATGGCGATCACCTCGTTGTTCATCTTGACCCCGGTGGTGTAGGCCGCCATGGAGGGGGCCGAATCGGTGGTCTGGGCATCGTTGGAGAAGGTCTTGATGCGGGCGCTGCGGGCCAGCTTCATCATCTCCAGATTGCCCTCTTCTCCCACCTTGTAGAGGCGGGTGGCGGTGAGCACGGTGGGGCCCATGCCGTCACCGATAAACAGGATGACGTTCTTGGCATCGCTGGCCTGTGCCTGGGCCGCGCCGCCGAGGGCAGCCAGCAGGGCCGTGCTGACCAAGGTTTTATGCAGGTTCTGCTTCATGGATTGGTTGATGGCTCTTTTCATGGGAATGCTCCTTACAGCCCGGCCGCAGCCTTGACCTTGCCGAACACGGCGGTGTTGTCGAGTGAGCCGTGGAAGCTATCCGCTCCCTGGCCGATGGCGCCGAGGAAAACGTCGGTGCCGCCGTGGGTTTCATTGCCGATTTCGCCCACCTTGACCACCACCTCCTGGTGATAGTCGTTGGCGGAGACGGTGGCGTCGTCCAGCGGCGCCACGCTGCTGCGCGGCCCGTCCACCCGGTTGTAGCCGTTGCCAAAGCCGATGATGGTGTAGGGCATGCCATCGGCATCCTTGCTCGGCTCGCCGGTTTCGTAGTTCTTCACCAGCCCGAGCACGCCGGGGTTGTCGGCGGTGGTCTTGCCGGTGCGCTTGGCATAACCATTCAGGACTAACGTGTGGTCATGGTCGGCGGTGACCACGATCAGGGTGTTTTTCAGCTCGGGATCGGTTTTCTTCACCTCGTCGATGGTCGCCTTGATGGCGTTGTCGAAGGCGAGGGTGTCCTGCAGGGCACGCTTGGCGTTGGTGTCGTGCAGGGCGTGGTCGATGCGACCCCCTTCCACCATCAGGAAGTAGCCCTGTTTCTGGTCTTTGAGCTGCTTGATGGCGGCCAGGGTCATCTGGGCCAGGGAAGGCTCGCTGGCGGGCCGGTCCAGGTCATATTTCATGTGGCTTGAGCCAAACAGCCCCAGCAGCGGCTTGCCCGCCTCGGCCTTGTTCAGCTCCTCCAGATTGCCAGCAAACTGGTAGCCCTTGGCCTTCATCTCATCGATGAGGTTGCGGCCATCCTCGCGCTTGCCCTTGTCTGCCTTGGGTAAGAAGAAGCTGCTGCCGCCGCCGAGTACCACGTCCACCCCCTCTTTGAGGGCGCTGTTGTAACCCACGCCGCCGGGCACCAGCTGGGCGGCGATGTCGGCCTCCAGATCCCGGTTGCAGAGGTGGGCATAGGTGGCGGCCGGGGTGGCGTGAGTCACCCGGGTGGTGGTGACCACGCCGGTGCCGCGGCCGGCGGCCTTGGCCAGCTCCAGCAAGGTGGTGACCGGCTTGCCGGCGCTCTTGCTGCAGTTGCTCTCCTGGGTGGCGTCGCTGTCCATGCTGATGACGCCATTGTTGCTCTTGACCCCGGTCATGTAGGCGGACATGGAGGGGGCCGAGTCGGTCACCTGGGCGTCGTGGGAGAAGGTCTTGATGAAGGCCGTCTCCGGCAGGGTATCGATGGTGAGGCTGCCCTCTTCACCGACACCGTAGATGCGGGCGGCGGTCAGGGTATTGAGACCCATGCCGTCGCCGAGGAAGAAGATCACGTTCTTGGCGCCGGGGGCGGGCGCGCTGCTGTCGTTGTTGGAGTTGCAGCCGGCGGCCAGGGCGGCGCCGATCATCAATGCAAGTCCTGCCATCTTTCTCATTGGGGTTCGCTCCTTGTAAAACCTGAGCGCAGCCTAGAGGTCGCAGATGACACTTTTAGTGAAACGGGATGACAATCCGATGAAGGTGTTACGTGAATGTTATGTTGTATCAATAGCTTATATTAATGCAGCCGGAGCACGGGACGCCGGTGGGCGAGGGGGCCGGGTGGGGGAGAATCTGGCTGGATTGCGGGCCGGCGGCTAGAATGGCCTGTCAAATCAGGGCGTGTGCAGGTAAAATGCGCCCCCTTGCGACGCCCTGCGTCCGCCACCGCTCGCCGCTCGCACCACCGCAAGCCAGCGCCCGCAGTCCCTAGATGAGAGTAACGGATATGTCCATCAACTGGTTCCCCGGCCACATGCACAAGGCCCGCAAAGAGATTGCCGAGGTCATGCCCCAGGTCGATGTCATCATCGAGATGCTCGATGCCCGCATCCCCTTCTCCAGCGAAAACCCGCTGGTGCCCGAGCTGCGCGGCGATACTCCGGTGATCAAGGTGCTCAACAAGGCGGATCTCGCCGACCCCGAGATCACCGAGCTGTGGGTGGCCCACATGGAGCAGGAGAAGGGGATCAAGGCGTTGCCCCTGACCCAGCAGGAGCCGGAGAAGATCAAGCAACTGCTGACCCTCTGCCACGAGATGCTGCCGGAGCGCAATCTGGAGCTGCGCGGCGTGCGTGCCATGATCATGGGCATTCCCAACGTGGGCAAATCCACCCTGATCAACACCCTGGCCGGGCGCATCATCGCCCGCACCGGCAACGAGGCGGGGGTGACCAAGTCCCAGCAGCGGATCAAGCTGGACAACAACGTCATCCTGACCGATACCCCGGGTTTCCTCTGGCCCAAGCTCAACCCGCCCTCCTGCGGCTACCGCTTGGCGATCACGGCCGCCATCAAGGACACGGTATTTGACTACGCCGACATCGCCATGTTTGCCGCCGATTACTTCATCAAGGCCTACCCGGAGCGGATCCAGGCGCGCTATCAGCTGAGCGAGCTGCCGGAAACCGAGATCGAGCTGCTGGAGCTCATCGCCCGCCAGCGCGGCTTCATGCGCAAGGGCGGCCTGGCCGATCTGCACAAGGCCTCCGAGATCCTGGTCAACGAGTTCCGCTCAGGCTTGTTGGGCCGCATCTCGCTGGAGACCCCGGCGATGGTGAGCGTCGAGATTGTGGAAGCCGAGGCCGAGGCCGAACAGAAGGCCAAGGAGAAGGCGGAGCGGGAAGAGGAACGTCAGGCACGGGCGCGTCGCAAGTACGCCAAGAAGCGTCAGCGCTAACCGGCATTGTGCCTGGTACTAACAAAGAGGCGACCCTGGGGTCGCCTCTTCGTTTTTGGGGGACTGAGCATCGGTGACGGGGCGGCTTGGCCACTGCGGTCGCGTACTTTTGTGTGCCGCTGCCCGCCGCCCGCCATCATGTTCATGGCGCCGCGCAAGGTCGATGGGGGTGATCGACCGGCCATGTCCTCACCAAGGCCGCCAAACTACCCGTTAATCAAGGGGATGAGCCGGGCAGCCGAGCAAGTGCAGATCTGTGCCAAATGAGGTTTTATTGCCGGCGTGAAAAAAACATCCCCTGCGCCAATTAACGCCAATTAACGCCAATTAACGCCGATTGACAATGGCATTGGCGGTGGCATGATGCGCTCGCATTTTGACTCTCCGCACGGTATTACCCATGACCACCTACACCCGGCCAGTGCTGTTGTTGCTCTGCGGCCTGCTGCTGCTGACGCTGGCCATCGCGGTGTTGAACACCCTGGTGCCGCTCTGGTTGGCCCATGACAATCTGCCGACCTGGCAGGTGGGCATGGTCAGCTCCTCCTATTTCAGCGGCAACCTGCTGGGCACCCTGCTGGCGGGGGCGCTGATCAAACGCTACGGGTTCAACCGCAGCTACTACCTGGCCTCCGCCCTCTTTGCCGCTGGCTGTGTCGGGCTCGGCATTACCCTTGGTTTCTGGAGCTGGCTCGGCTGGCGGTTCCTCGCCGGCATCGGCTGCGCCATGATCTGGGTGGTGGTGGAGAGCGCGCTGATGTGCAGCGGCAACGCGCGCAATCGAGGGCGCCTGCTGGCCGCCTACATGATGGTCTACTACCTGGGGACCGTGCTTGGGCAACTGCTGGTCAGCAAGCTGCCGACCGGCCTGATGGAGGTACTGCCCTGGGCGACCGGGCTGATATTGGCGGCTATCCTGCCGCTGTTGTTCGCCCGCATCGTCAGTGAGCGCAATGAGCAGCAAGGGAGCACCCGGGTCTGGCCGATGCTGCGACTGCGGCAGGCGCGGCTCGGGGTCGATGGCTGCATCATCTCCGGCATGGTATTGGGGTCGCTGTACGGCCTGATGCCGCTTTATCTGAACCACCGCGGGGTGAGCGATGCCGGCATTGGCTACTGGATGGCGGTGATGGTGAGCGCGGGCATCCTGGGGCAGTGGCCGGTGGGCCGTCTGGCGGATCGGTTTGGGCGCTTGCCGGTGCTGCGGGTGCAGGTGCTGGTGGTGATCCTGGGGTGTTGCGCTATGCTCGGCGGCGTGGCGATGGGCCCGGCGCTGTTTGTGCTGGGCGCCGCCGGTTTCACCCTCTACCCGGTGGCCATGGCATGGGCCTGCGAGAAGGTCGAGCACCATCAGCTGGTGGCGATGAATCAGGCACTGCTGCTGAGCTACACCATCGGCAGCCTGCTGGGCCCGGCCTGTACCGCGCTGTTGATGCAGCACTACTCTGACAATCAGCTGTTCATCGTGATCGCCGGCGTGTCGTGCGTTTATCTGCTGATGTTGCTGCGCAAGCTGGGTGAACACCCGACGCCGGTGGCCCACGCCTGAACGGGGGTGGTAGGATCCCAGCCCCGCTTCCCGACAAGGGGGCAAGACGGCGCTAGGGTGCCCGATAGCAATAGGGTACCGGGTATAAAGAAGAGGCGGCCCCAGGGCCGCCTCGTTGTTTGCAACGGTTGCCAGTTAGAGATTCATGGAGAGGAGAGATTGACGAAGAGATAAACGGCTAGTCGTAACGCTTTTTCGCCTCTTCAAACAAGGACATATGCAGCGGGATCAACTGCTGCCAGTCACGCCGATAACCGCCTCCCGGCACGGCGGCGATGGGCAGCCCGTGCCGCAGTGCGCAGTCAAAAACCATGGCATCGCGCTGGCGGACCCCTTTATCGCTCAAGGCGAGATAGCCAAGCTCGTCGTCCTTATGCACATCGACCCCGGCCTGATAGAGGATGAGGTCGGGGGTGTAGAGCCGCAGCGCCAGGTTGAGCGCCTCTGCCAGCGTGGTCAGATAGGCATCGTCCGCCATGCCGCTTGGCAGGGGAAAATCCATGTGGGAGGCGGGCTTGTGGCGGGGGAAGTTGTGCTCCCCGTGCAGGGAGAGGGTGATGATGTCGCGCCGCCCCTGGCACAGTGCAGCACTGCCATCCCCTTGATGGACATCGAGATCGACGATCAATACCTGCTCACAGCGCCCTTCGTCCAGGCACATCTGGGCGGCGATCACCAGATCGTTGAAGAGGCAAAAGCCGCTGCCAACATCCCGGTGGGCGTGGTGATAGCCGCCGGAGATCTGCAGGCCGCAACCCTGCTCGAGGGCATGGCGGCTGGCGGCCAGGGTAGCCCCCACCGAGCGCAGGGTGCGCTCCATCAACAGGGGAGACCAGGGAAAACCGAGCTGGCGAATGGCGCCGACATCAAGGGTGCCGGCGAGGGCTGCCTCCACATAGGCGGCATCGTGCACCCGTTTGATCTGCTCAGGGGTGGCGGGGGCGGCTTCTGCCAGCGGATAGCCGAGGCTGCCGAGCCGCTCGAACAGCGCCTGGTACTTGGCCAGCGGGAAGCGATGGTGCGCTGGCAGGGCCAGGGCGGAGTAGAGGGGGTGATAGAAGATGCGCAGTGACATGACGGCAGGGCCTTGCTGGAGAGGCAGATATGAAAAAGGGGAGCCAGGCTCCCCTTGTCGCACGAAACGAGTGCTCGCGCGCCATTACTGCTGCTGGATCACCCAGATCTGGAAGGCTTTGCGAGTTTCCGCATCGGCCTTGTTGTACCAGTTTTGCAGCTGGGTCAGGGCTTCCGGGTTGCTCTGAGCCTTGCTCGGGGCTACTTGCACCGGGGCGCTGTTGGCGGCCATGACGGCGGCGGTGGAGACGGCAACAGTGGCTGGCTGGTTGAAGGCCTTGCCCATGTTCAGCAGCTCTTGCTGATAGTCACGGGTCAGCTGGAAGCCTTCGACTTTCGGCAGCACGAACTGCTCGCTGGCGACGACCTGGTTGCTGCTCTTGTCTTTCAGCGCGACTTTCTGCTCTTTGACGAACAGCTTGGCTTCAGCTTCGTTGCGCGGCTTCTTGTAGTCCAGCACCAGCTTCTGGTTGTCGGCGGCGGTGAAGTTGATCACCAGCGGCTCGGCGGTGACCAGCTTGATATCGCTGCGGCTGGAGAAGTTGCCTTCGAAGGCGACGACCAGCTGGTGCTTGCCGGCCTTGAGGGGAAAGGTGTTGGTCTTGTCGAGCAGCTTGGGATTGATGGATTGGCCATCGATCAGCTGTACGACGTAGGGGTTGGTCACTTCCAATTGGGCATCGGCCAGGGCACTACCTGCCCACAACAGACCAGCCAGGGCCGGCACCAGAACAGTCAGTTTCATTTCATCTCCTTGAACAGTCGGCGAGTGCCCACTGAAAAACAGGGGCTCATTTTTACAGGTTTGCCCAAGGGCAGCAATAGGCGTTTATGGCGCCTGGGCTGCCTCTAGGCCCCGATGTTTAAAGCGAACGCGAGCCACGGCACGGGTTCTGACCGAGCCAATCGACCCTTGTCTTACTCAATCCGACGGCTGAAAGGGGGCAGCGCGTCGAGCAGCCCCTTGCCATAACGCTTGGTCAATAGACGTCGGTCGAGGATGGTGACCCGGCCTCTGTCCGCCTCCTTGCGGATGAGGCGACCACAGGCCTGGATGAGCTTGCGGGAGGCCTCAGGTACCGTCAGCTGCAGGAAGGGGTTGCCGCCCCGTTTCTCGACCCACTCGGCGGTGGCCTCTTCCACTGGCGAGTTGGGCACCGCAAATGGCAGCTTGGTGATCACCAGGTTGGTGAGGTAGTGACCGGGCAGATCCAGCCCTTCCGAGAAGCTGCCGGTACCGAACAGGATGCTGGCCTGGCCGCCATCGCATTTTTGTTTGTGCAGGGTGAGCAGGGCATTGCGGGAGGCTTCGCCCTGCACCAGCAGGGAGAGTCCCTTGGCCCGCAGACCCACCGCCACCTCATTCATCTGCCGGTAGGAGGAGAACAACACCAGGCTCGCCTCCTTGCCGGCCAGCAGGCGGGGCAGGGTGCTGATGAGCTCCTGGGTGAAGGCGGGGGCGCTGGGCTCGTGTTCCATTTTGGGCAGATAGAGCTCGGCCTTCTGGTAATCGAAGGGGGAGCGCAGGCGCAGATAGCGGGTACCATCGTGCTCTTTGAGCCCCACCTGGTGGCGGAAATAGCTGAAGGAGGAGAGGGCGGTCAGGGTCGCCGACACCAGCACGGCGCCAAGACACCTGGACCAGAGCCACTCTTCCAGCAGATAGCCGACTTCGATGGGGGAGGCATGCAGCCAGATGTCGCCGTCATCGCTCTTGACCATCCAGCGGGCCAATGGCGTCTTGCCCTCGGGCACATGGCGCCCCAACATCTCCCACAGGGCACAAAAACCCTCCAGCCGCTGCAGATAGAAGCCGCTCTCCGCCAGCAGAGGTTCTGCCTCCTTGCGGCGGATCTCGCCATCCTTCAACGCCTCGCCAATGGCGCCCTGCATTCTGTCCAGCGCCCGCAGCGCCTTCTTGCTCGCCTCCTTGAGGTTCTCCGCCAGCATCGGCAGAGGGTCGGGCAAGACGCCATCGGCGAAGCGATAGTGTTTTTCCTCATTGAACAGCCGGTCGTTGGCGGCGAGCCACTGCTCCAGCGCCTTCAGATCCGGCTGCAGGGAAGCCAGCGCATCCTGCAGCTTGAGCTGGGGATCGAGCAGGCTCTCCTTGTTGAGGGTTCTGGCCAGCTTGCCGGCACCTTGTGCTAGCTTCTCCAGCCAGCGGCGCGAACCCTTGACGCTGGCCGAGGAGGCGCCGTGATCGCGGGCGATGGTGGGCAGGTGATGGGCTTCGTCCAGCACATAGATACACTCGTCCGGCGGCGGCAGTATGATGCCGCCCCCCATGGTGAGGTCGGAGAGCAGCAGGGCGTGGTTGACCACCAGCACATCGGCCGCATCCATGTCGTTGCGGGCACGGTGGAAGGGGCAGTGCTGATGATGGCTCAGCGCCTTGTTGCAGGTGTGGCGGTCGGCGGCGATGCGATCCCAGCAGAGATCGGTGATGGGTTTGGGCCAGTTGTCCCGATCGCCATCCCATTTGCCGTCGGTGTAGGCTTGCCACAGCGCCTGATAGCAACTCTTGTCGGATTCTGACGGCTTGTGCTTGCTGAGGCTGCCGAAGTCGAGCTCGAAGTTGGCCATCTCGCTGCCGCTTGCGGCCTGTTCCAGCAGGTGCTCGCAGCAGTAACGCTGGCGCCCCTTGACCAGCATGAAGCGAAACGGCAGCTCGCTGTGGCGGTGGTAGAAGGGGAGGTCCTTGTGGATCAGCTGTTCCTGCAGCGCCACGGTGGCGGTGGAGATCACCAGCTTCTTCTGGGTGAGCCGTGCCACCGGGATGGCCCCCTGGGCATAGGAGAGGGACTTGCCGATGCCGGTGCCGGCTTCGGCTACCAGGATACGACGCTGTTTGTCATATTCCCCGGTCAGTGTCTTGGCTATCTCGGCCACCAGAAAATTCTGCTCCTTGCGCGGCACAAAACCGGGTAAGCCATCGGCAATTTGTCGATAGGTATTGCGAATGGTGGTTTTGAGACGGGTAGACAGCATGAAAAAAATGACCGTTGCACAGGGTGAAGGGGAACAGGATACCTGCAACTGGCAACCCGGGTCGAGGCATGTGGCAACGCACAGATCCGACCTCCTCTTCTTTATATAGGGCGTGGCACCGCTATTGTGTGATAAATCACCAATCTGACCGAATAATACCAGCGGTTATCACTGTAAACGTTTTCCCATGACGTGCAAACAATGTGGGATTCAGGTCACAATTTTTCCGCTATGACTATGCTTTTCGTAAAAAGTTCCAAGTTTTTTCATTGCGGATTGGAAAACCCGGTGCTAGTCTCGGCGCCATAGTGATGCAAAGTACATCGCTAACACAGGGAATAACAACGACTTAGTGTTTAATTACAGTAGGCATTGGAAACTATGAAAAAGACAATTCTGGCTATTGCTATCCCGGCTCTGTTTGCATCTGCAGCTAACGCTGCAGTGGTTTATGACAAAGACGGTACCACTTTTGACGTATACGGCCGTGTTCAGGCTAACTACTACGGTGACACCAACAAATGGGACGACACTGCTGCTGCATACAAAGATGTTGATGCAGAGCTGATTGGCGCTTCTCGTCTGGGTTGGTCTGGCAAGATTGCCCTGAACAACACCTGGTCCGGTATCGCCAAGACCGAGTGGCAGGTTTCTGCTGAAAACTCCGATAATAAGTTTGACTCCCGTCACATCTACGTTGGTTTCGACGGCACCCAGTACGGCAAGATCATCTTCGGTCAGACCGATACCGCGTTCTACGACGTGCTGGAACCGACCGATATATTCAACGAGTGGGGCAGCGAAGGTAACTTCTATGACGGTCGTCAAGAGGGCCAGATCATCTACTCCAACGCTATCGGTGGTTTCAAGGGCAAAGTGTCCTACCAGACCAACGATGATACCGTTGAGAAAATTACTGACGTAGCTGGTGGTATCAAGAAAACCGTATTCACCGACGTGAAGCGTAACTATGGTTATGCTGTTGCTGCCGGTTATGACTTCGACTTTGGTCTGGGCTTCAACGGTGGTTATGCTTACTCCGACCTGGAAAGCAAAACCAGCAGTGCTGAAGGTGAGAAGTCCGAGTGGGCTCTGGGCGCACACTACGCCATCAACGGTTTCAACTTTGCCGGTGTCTACACCCAGGCTGAAGTTAAGAACGACACCACTGGCTATAAAGATGAAGGCCGTGGTTACGAGCTGGCTGCTACCTACAACGTTGATGCCTGGACCTTCCTGGCTGGCTACAACTTCAAAGAAGGTAAAAAGAATGCCAACCTGAGCGGTTCTTCTTACGAAGACCTGATGGATGCTACCCTGCTGGGCGTGCAGTACTCCTTCACCTCCAAGCTGAAAGCCTACACCGAGTACAAGATCAACGGTGTTAGCGGCAAGGACGATGACTGGACCGTTGCCCTGCAATACAACTTCTAATCCAGCCCCTGCGCTGATTTAGTTGATAAACGGCCAAGCTTGCTTGGCCGTTTTGTTTTATCTGCTTCCCACCTGATTATCTCTCTTCCCCTCTGTTGAGCATCCTTTCCTTCTCCTGTTTGGCTTGCGCTAGTTCACGTTGTCTCTTTTCTGTACTTGGCTCCCGGTCAGCGAATCGCTAGATTATTCAGCTCGTTGCAGGATGTTCGGCAGACAGGGAAGGATGACGCTTGATTGACTTTAGTCACCCGCAGTGGCGGGAGCTGGCCCGCCAGCTGCTGGACAACCCCACCTCGGTGGTCCGCGCCCGTCAGTGGCAACCGCTGCTGGGCCTGCTCAAGGACAACCAGCTGCTGCTGGCGCTGGGCAATCACCACTATGAGCTGACACCCGCTGGCCGCCGCTACCTGACCCGTGAACTGACGCTGGCCGAGATCGCCACGGCACCACCGACCCCGGAGGAGTGGCTTCATGGGCAGGGGTGGCAGCTGGCGGAACAGGTCAACGAGCGGGTGCTTGCGGCGCTCTATCGCAAGAGCGAGGTGAGCTTTTCCCCCAACGAGCAGATCGATTTTGAAGACAAGGGGATCCGGCTCTGTGCCGATCAGCTGCTGCGCCTGCGCGCCTCTGAGCCGTTCAGCCTCTTTTTCAGCGGCGGCACCCTGCTCGATGCCGCCCCCTGGTTGCAGGCGCTCGGCGAGGTGGCGCTGCCTGAGCGTACCCTGGCCGGCCTTGGCAAGATCCTGTGGGGGGAGGGGGAGCTGCTGCGGGTGATCACCACCGACAGCGTCGGTGCCTTTGCCGAGCTGGTGCTGCCAGCGGGGACACTGCTGGTCTGGGCTCCCGCCTCGGCACAGCAGGCGCTGCAGCAAGTGATCGCCGCTCTGCCACCCCAGGTGCAGTGGAGTCATCTTACCTCTCTCGATCCGAGCGGGGTGGATCGGGTGCTGACCCTGGCCCAGCGTCTGGGCCGTCCGGCCAGCTGGTGGCTGCCCACTGCACTGGCTCCCATCATGGTGGCCTATGCCCTGCCGCTGACCGATTCCCGTCCCTGGGAGCCGAGCCGGATCCCCAAGTCATTGTTAGCAGTTTGTAGCGGTTTGGTTGAGTCCAATGGTGGCTTGTCTGCCGAGGTGTGCGCGTTGGCGCCGCAGTGGCATGCTATCGGTTGAGATTGCCGCAGATCCGGCCGAAAAAGCGGTTTGCCCCCACTCTGCACGGTGATATAAAGAGTTGACGAAGCGCTCGCCAGATGGGCGCTTTTGTTTGCCACGTGTTTTGCGTGTCACGGACGGTGTGCCAACACGCTTTGCCAGCCAACGAACTCAACGGAATACAGGGAATACCATGTTTGAAAAGGTTGTTGCCGCCCCAGCGGATCCGATCCTGGGCCTGACCGAAGCCTTCCGTGCTGACTCTCGCAGCCACAAGATCAACCTGGGGGTCGGGATCTACAAGGATGAGACCGGTGCCACCCCCATTCTCCACTGCGTCAAGAAAGCCGAGCAGAAGCTCTTGACCGACGAGAAGACCAAGAATTACCTCGGTATCGAAGGCAATATCGAATATGGCCGCATCGTGCAGCAACTGCTGTTCGGGCAAGATTCTGCACTGGTCGCCAGCGGCCGGGCCAAGACTGCTCAGGCGCCGGGCGGTACCGGTGCCCTGCGCATCGCCGCCGAGTTCGTGGTGCGTAACGGCCTGGCCAAGACTATCTGGATCTCCGATCCCACCTGGGCCAACCACGTCAGCGTGTTCCAGGCTGCCGGCCTTTCCGTCAAGTGGTACAAGTACTACGATGCGGCCAGCAAGGGCCTCGACTTTGCCGCCATGCAGGCCTCTCTGGCTGAAGTGCAGGCAGGCGATCTGGTGCTGCTGCACGGCTGCTGCCACAACCCGACCGGTATCGACCCCACCGCTGATCAGTGGCGCGCACTGGCCAAGCAGAGTGCTGCCGCCGGCTGGCTGCCGCTGTTTGACTTTGCCTATCAGGGCTTTGCCCGCGGTATCGAAGAGGATGCCGAAGGTCTGCGCATCTTCGCCGAGTGCCACGACGAGCTGCTGGTGGCGAGCTCCTTCTCCAAGAACTTTGGCCTCTACAACGAGCGGGTCGGCGCCTTCACTCTAGTCAGTGCGACCAAGGAGATTGCCGACGTGGCCTTCACCCAGGTCAAGACCGTCATTCGCGCCAACTACTCCAACCCGCCGTCACACGGTGCCGCCGTCGTCACCGCCGTGGTGAGCGATCCGGCCCTCTATGCCGAATGGGTGGAAGAAGTGGCGGCCATGCGGGTGCGCATTCGTGAGATGCGGGAGCTGCTGGTGGAGAAACTGGCGGCGCGCGGCGTGAACCAGGACTTCAGCTTTATCCGTGAGCAGAACGGCATGTTCTCCTTCTCCGGACTCTCCAAGGATCAGGTGGAGCGCCTCAAGAGTGAGTTTGCCATCTACATCGTCGGCTCCGGCCGGATCAGCGTGGCCGGTATCACCCGTGCCAACATAGACCCGCTGTGCGATGCGATCGCCAAGGTGTTGTAAGCACCGCCATCGGCATCTGTTCAGTAAAAAGCCCGCCGGGGAGACCCGGCGGGCTTTTTCATTTCCAGGTGCTGGTCTCAGCGGCGGCGTTTGCCGCCCCCCAGCAGGGAGCCGAGGACGCCGCGTACCAGCTGGCGACCCACCTCGCTGCCGATGGTACGGGCCACGCTCTTGGCTGCGGTCTGCACCACGCCGTCGTGCTGGCCGCCACGGGGGCCGGTGCGGCCAAACAGGATGCCATTGAGGGCATCGAGCAGGCCGCCTTCCCCGCTGGATGACGGCTCGTTGCCTTGCTTGCCAGTGGTTGTCACCTTGCCGCCGTTGAGCCGCTCGAAAGCAGACTCGCGATCCTCCGGCGTCTCGTAGCGGCCGCGCAGCAGGGAGCGCTGAATGAGCGTCTGCCGCTCGGCGTCGCTCAAGGGGCCGATGCGGCTGGCCGGCGGGGCGATGAAGGCGCGCTCCACCATGCTGGGCCGTCCCTTCTCGTCGAGCAGAGAGACCAGCGCCTCGCCGACACCGAGTTCGGTGATGACGCCGGCGGCATCGAAGGCGGGGTTGGCCCGCAGGGTGTTGGCAGCGATCCGCACTGCCTTCTGGTCACTCGGGGTAAAGGCGCGCAGGGCGTGCTGCACCCGGTTGCCAAGCTGCCCCAGCACGCTGTCGGGGATATCGGCCGGGCTCTGGGTCACGAAGTAGACGCCGACCCCCTTTGAGCGGATGAGCCGCACCACCAGTTCGATCTTCTCCAGCAGCGCCTTGGGGGCGTCGTTGAACAGCAGGTGCGCCTCGTCGAAGAAGAACACCAGCACCGGCTTGTCGGGATCCCCAACCTCCGGCAACTGCTCGAACAGCTCGGAGAGCAGCCAGAGCAGGAAGCAGGCATAGAGGCGGCTGGATTGGGTCAGCTTGCTGGCGGCCAGCACATTGATATGGCCGTGGCCAGCCTCATCGGTCTGCAGCAGATCCTGAATCTCCAGCATGGGTTCGCCGAAAAAGTGATCGCCGCCCGCACTCTCCAGGGTGAGCAGGTTGCGCAGGATGGCGCCGATGGAGGCGGTGGAGACGTTGCCGTAACGGGTGGTGAGGGATTTGGCGTTGTCGCCGGCAAACTGCACCATGGCGCGCAGGTCTTTCAGATCGAGCAGCAGCAGTCCCTCGTCGTCCGCTACCTTGAACACCAGCTCCAGCACCCCGCTCTGGGTATCGTTGAGGCCGAGCAGGCGGGCGAGCAGCAGGGGGCCCATGTCGGAGACGGTGGCCCGCACCGGGTGGCCCTGTTCGGCAAACAGATCCCAGAACAGAGCGGGGCTGGCGGCAAAGGCGGGGGCCGGAATGCCGAGCTGGGCCAGCCTGGCGTCGAGCTTGGCCGAGCCCGCCCCGGCGGCGCCCAGTCCGCTCAGATCCCCCTTCACGTCGGCCAGAAAGACTGGTACGCCGAGGCGGGAGAACCCCTCCGCCAGCACCTGCAGGGTGACGGTCTTGCCGGTCCCGGTGGCGCCGGTGATGAGGCCGTGGCGATTGGCCATGGCTGGCAGCAGGGAGAGGGGATGACCATTGGCATGGGCCAGCGTGAGCGGTTCGGCCATGGTGGGCTCCTTGTGGCAAATGGGGGACGAAAAACAACGGGTTACAAGGAGTGTGGTGGCAGGATCCGGGGATGGCAAGGCAGTGCCTCGTCAGCGCGCCAGAGGCTGACGAGGTGGGCGGGCTAGCGACTGCGGACCAGCTTGCCGAGGCGCAACAGCAGCAGGGTGAGGAGGCCGCCGGTAGCGGCGGTCAGCACCGCCAGCAGCAGGCTGCCGAGCAGGAAGGGGGGCACCAGGGTGGCCGCCTCGTGCTCCAGCCAGTGCAGGGTCCAGCTGAGGTGAAACGGTTCCGGCGTCTTGTGCAGCACCAGACAACCGGTGCGATAGGCGTAGAGGTACATGAAGGGCAGGGTCAGCGGGTTGTTGAACCAGACCGCCAGCAGCGCCAGCGGCAGGTTGAGGCTGAACGCCAGCGCCAGCCCGACCGCGATGAGTGAATGCATGGGGATGGGAAACCAGCAGGCGAAGATGCCGGCCGCCACCGCCCCGCTCAGGGCGCGCGGCCCCCCTTGCCAGAGGGCGGGGGCGAGCAGGCGCTCGCCAAACAGGGAGAACCACTTCTGCTGGCGCAGGGTATCGGGGTCAATCTTGAAGCGGGCGAACCAGCGATTCAGCATGCGCGGGCCACCTTGCGTTTCTGCCACTGGCGCACGGTGCTGATGCGCCAGCAGGTACGAATGAGGGCGTAGCCGATGAGGGAGCTGAGCAGGGCCAGCACCAGCGAACCCAGCAGCAGCGGCGGGGCCACGGTCTCGAACACCGACACCAGCCAGGCCCAGGTGAACTCGATCTCGATGTGCTGGGAGGATTGCCCCAGCAGCTGGCAGCCGGTCAGATAGGCGCCGTAGAACAGTGGCGGCATGGTAAAGGGGTTGGAGAGCCAGACCAGGGCTACCGAGAGCGGCAGGTTGACCCGGCAGGCGATGGCGCCGCCGGCCGCCAGCAACATCTGGCAGGGAAGCGGCACCCAGGCCATGAACAGCCCCACCGCGAAGGCACCGGCCGCCGAGCGCCGATTGAGGTGCCACAGGTTGGCATCCAGCAGCAGCTTGCCAAACAGCCGCAAGTGCTTGTGTTCCTTGAGTGTCGCCGGATCAGGCAGCCAGCGTTGTATGAGTCGTTTGGGCATATTGAAACCTTGCTAAATACTTGCACCATGGATCTGCGTCTGTTGTCGTTTGCCCTCGGGGCAAGCTCCTCACTGCTTTGGCCATGGTTGCCTTCATGGGAATGGGGTGGCCTGATGCTGCTGCTCGCGTTCCCCCTGGCCGGTTACCGCTGCTGGCGGCTGCTGTTTCTGCTGTGCGGCATCCTCTGGATGCAGGGGAGTTTGCACTACCGGCTTGCCTGGCTGGATCAGCTCGGCAAAAAAACGAGCCACATCATAACCGCACAGCTGCAAAGTGCAGAACCCGAGGGCGATAAATTTATCCGGCTGGTGCTGCGGGTAAACAGGCTCGACGAGCAGGCGCTCACTCCGGCGCCGCTGGTGCGCATCAATGCCTACCAGGCGCTGCCCGCCATGACGGCAGGTAGTCGCCTCACTCTGGTGGTCTCTCTCAAACCGGCCCACGGCCTGGCCAACGAGGCGGGGATGGATGGGCGGCGCCTGCTGCTCGGCAAGGGGATCACCGCCACCGGCAACCTGCGCCGGGTGATCCAGATTGAGCCGGCGCAGACGGGGCTGCGCGAGCGCTGGCTGGCCCGGGCCGCCGCCAGCTGGCAGGATCTGAGCCAGGGCCCGCTGCTGGCGGCGCTCACCTTCGGCGAACAGGGCGGTATCACGGATGAGCAGTGGAGCTTGTTTCGAGGCTGCGGGCTGACCCACATCATCGCCATCTCGGGGCAGCATATCGCGCTGGTGGCGGTGCTCGGCTGGTGGCTGGGGCGACTGTTCGGGCTGCGGGGAGCGATTCTGGTCGCCCTGCTGTTTGCCGCCCTCTACAGCTGGCTGGCCGGTTTTGCGGTGGCCACCGAACGGGCCCTCATCATGGTGCTGGTGTGGAGTCTGCTGCGCTGGCGACGGCGGGAGTGGCCAGCCCATCGCATCTGGTTGTGGGCCTTCGTGGTGCTCACGCTCTGGGATCCCTTTGCCCTCTATTCGGCCGGATTCTGGCTCTCCTTCCTGGCGGTGGCTCTGCTGCTGGTGGCGAGCCTGCTGGAGGCAAAACCCGGGCTCATTCGTCTGCAGGGCTTGTTGCTGCTGGGGCTGCTGCCGCTGCAACTGGCGCTGTTCGAGGGGATTGCCCCGCTGTCGCTGCTGCTCAATCTGCTGGCATTGCCGCTCTTTTGTATCGGCATCATACCGCTGGCGCTCATCGGGGTGCTGCTGGCGCCGCTTTCAGGGGAGCTGGCCCACCTGCTGTTCTGGCTGGCCGATGTCGGCCTGCAGTGGGTGTTGTGGGCGTTGGCCCGGCTGGCCAGTCAGTGGCAGCTCTGGTGGCCGGTGCCGGGCTGGGTACTGCCGCTCACGGCGCTGCTGACCCTGCTCTGGTGCGCCTGGCATGTGCCGGGCGGCCGTCCGCTGCTGTTGCCAGGGGGCGTGGCCCTGCTGCTGGCGGCCTGGCCGGCGCCGAGCCACTGGCAACTGAGGGTGCTGGACGTGGGGCAGGGGCTGGCGGTGCTGATCACCCGGGGCGAGCGTGGCATCCTCTTCGACACCGGCGATCGCTACCCGGGCGGCTACAACATGGCGGATGCCGTGATCCTGCCCTTGCTGAACCGGCTCGATGTGCGGGTGCTGGATTATCTGGTCATCAGCCACAAGGACAGGGATCACGCCGGCAATCGGCGC
Organism: Aeromonas sp. QDB54; assembly: GCF_027707385.1. Classification (NCBI taxonomy): domain Bacteria; kingdom Pseudomonadati; phylum Pseudomonadota; class Gammaproteobacteria; order Aeromonadales; family Aeromonadaceae; genus Aeromonas; species Aeromonas sp. QDB54. The sequence goes on from NZ_JAPCIT010000010.1 coordinate 144,477, forward strand.
GCCATCCTGCAGGCTCTGCCGGTGCGCCACGAGCTCTCGTCATTCGACTTCGGCCGCTTCACTACCCTGTGTCGGCGTGGCCAGCAGTGGCGCTGGCAGGGGCTCGAGATGGCGGTGCTCTGGCCGCAGCAACCGGGGCCTGGTCACAACAACGACGGCTGTGTGTTGCAGATCCGCGACGGGGAACGGCGCATCCTGCTCAGTGCCGACATCGAGCGGCAGGCAGAGCAGCGGCTGCTGGCGCTGGAAGGGGAGGGGCTTGCCAGCACCCTGCTGGTGAGCCCCCATCACGGCAGCCGCACCTCCTCCACGGCACCCTTCGTGGCGGCGGTGGCCCCCCGCTATGTGGTGCACAGCGCCGGCTTCATGAACCAGTGGGGCTTTCCCCGCCCCGAGGTGGTGGCCCGCTACCAGGAGGCGCAGCAATGGGTCACCGGGCTGGACGGAGAAATTCTGGTCGAGCCTGCGCCGGGTGGGCTGTGGATCCGGGCCGAACGGGAGCAGGGCCCCTGGTTTCGCCGCAAGGGTGACTGGTGGCGGCCTGCATTCTGGCCTGATCGCTGAGCGTAAACCCGGCTGTGGCTGGGATAACGGCCGTCATTTCCTGTCTTGGCGAGGGACATGCGCTGGCGATGCTTGGTGTAATCCTGCGCTTTGGCTGGGATAACGGCGGTGATTTCCCGCCTTGGTGATGGGCACCGCTTGGTGTAATCCAGCGCTTTGGCTAGAATAGCCCGTCATTTCCCTTATTAACGGCTATTCATGCAACAAGAAATCTCACAAGACAGCTGGCCTGTCTTCAAGCGTCTGCTCGGCTATGTCCGTGACCGCAAGCTTGGCCTGATCGGCGGCATCATCGGCATGCTGGGCTACGCCGCCGTGGATACCACCTTCGTCTATTCCATCAAGCCGCTGATCGACCAGGGGATCAACGGCAACGATCCGACCGTGCTCAAGTGGATGCCCTTCTTCGTACTGGGCATCGTGGCCCTGCGCGGCGTCGCCAACTTCCTCTCCAACTACTGCATGGCCTGGGTCGGCAACCACGTGGTGATGCGTCTGCAGCAGCAGGTGTTCAATCATATGGTGGCGATGCCGATGAGCTTCTTCGACCGCCAAAACACCGGTCACCTACTCTCCAAGGTGACCTATGACGCTAGCCAAGTCTCCTCGGCGGCGAGTACCACCTTGGTCACCCTGGTGCGGGAAGGGGCGACCGTGGTCGGCCTGCTCGGCCTGATGTTCTGGCACTCCTGGCAGCTGTCGGTGATCTTCCTGGTGGTGGGGCCCGTGGTGGGCATCATCATCGGCCTCATCAGCCGTCGTTTCCGTCAGATCAGCCGCCACATCCAGCAGGCGGTGGGTGACATCACCACCTCCACCGAGCAGATGCTCAAGGGGCACAAAGAGGTGCTGATGTTCGGTGGCCAGAAGGTGGAAGAGAAGCGCTTCTTCAAGGTCAGCAACAACATGCGCCAGCAGACCATGAAGATGGTCGCCGCCGATGCGATCGGCAGCCCGGTGGTGCAGATGGTTGCCTCCATCGCGCTGGCGGCCTTCCTCTATGTGGCCACCATCGACAGCGTGCGCAGCGAGCTGACTGCCGGTACCTTCACCGTCATGATCACCTCCATGATGATGCTGCTCAAGCCGCTGAAAAGCCTGACCGACGTCAACAACCAGTTCCAGCGCGCCATCACCGCCTGCCACAGCCTGTTTGGCCTGCTCGACACCGAGCCGGAACAGGATACCGGTACCCGTACCCTGGAGCGCGCCCGCGGCGAGATCGAGTTTCGCAACGTCACCTTCACCTACCCGACCAAGGACACCCCGGCGCTGCACAACGTCAGTTTCAAGGTGGAGGCGGGTAAATCGGTGGCGCTGGTGGGGCGTTCCGGCTCCGGCAAGAGCACCATCGCCAGCCTGTTGACCCGCTTCTACGACATCGAACAGGGGGAGATCCTGCTGGACGGCGTCAATATCCGCGATTACCGCCTGAGCGAGCTGCGCAAGCAGTACGCCCTGGTCTCCCAGCATGTCCACCTGTTCAACGACACGGTGGCGAGCAACATCGCCTACGCCGCGGAAGAGAAATATAGCCTCGACGAGATCAAGCAGGCGGCCCGCATCGCCCACGCCGACGAGTTCGTCAGCAAGATGAGCAACGGTTATGAAACCGTGGTTGGCGAGAACGGTGCGTCGCTTTCCGGCGGTCAGCGTCAGCGCATCGCCATCGCCCGTGCCCTGCTGCGTGATGCGCCGGTTCTGCTGCTGGACGAGGCTACCTCGGCGCTGGATACCGAGTCCGAGCGCCACATCCAGGCAGCCATCGACGAGCTGTGCAAGGCGCGCACCTCGCTGGTGATCGCTCACCGCCTCTCCACCATCGAGAAGGCGGACGAGATCCTGGTGATCGATGAAGGCCATATCGTCGAGCGCGGCAACCACGCGGCGCTGATGGCCCAGCAGGGCACCTATGCCCAGCTGCGCGCCATCCAGTTCGGCCATGCCACCGCAGGTGGCAACGCCTGATGCTGGAGCGGCTCTGGTATGCAAAGAGTGGCTGGCGCTGGTTGCTGGCCCCCTTTGCCCTACTGTTCGCCGTCATCAGCGGTACCCGCCGTTACGCCTATCGTCATGGCTGGTGCAAGGGCTATCGTGCCTCTGTGCCGGTCATCGTCGTGGGCAATATCTCGGTGGGTGGCAATGGCAAGACCCCGGTAGTGGTCTGGCTGGTGGAGCAGTTGCAGGCCCGCGGCTATCGCCCGGGGGTGGTGAGCCGCGGCTATGGTGGCAAGGCGCCCCATTACCCGTACCGGCTCAATGCCGCCAGCACCACGGCGCAGGCGGGGGATGAACCGGTACTGATTGCCCGGCGCTGCGGCTGCCCGGTGGTGGTTGCCCCGAAACGGGCCGATGCGGTACGTCTGCTGGAGCAGAGCGGCGAAGTGGACATCATCATCACCGACGACGGCCTGCAGCACTATGCGCTGGCCCGGGACATCGAGCTGGTGGTGGTGGATGGGGCGCGTCGTTTCGGCAACGCCTGCCTGTTGCCCATGGGGCCGCTGCGCGAGCCGGTCACCCGGCTCAAGCGGGTGGACGCCATCATCTGCAACGGCGGCGAGCCGGGGCGGGGAGAGTATCCCATGAGGCTGGTGGCTGACGCTCCCCGCCGGGTGTGCGACGAGGCCCCGCTGGCCACGCCGCTGGCGGGCCCGGTCGATGCGCTGGCGGGAATTGGTCATCCGCCCCGTTTCTTCGCCACCCTCGAAGGGCTCGGCTACCAGCTGGATCAGCGGGTGGCCTACGGCGATCACCACCCCTTCGGTCGGGACGAGCTGGTGGGCCGCTTTGCCGGCAAGCCGCTGTTGATGACCGAGAAGGATGCGGTCAAGTGCCGCTCCTTTGCCCTCGACAACTGGTGGTATCTGCCGGTCAGCGCCGAGTTGCCCGCCTCCCTGCTCGATACCCTGCTGCACAAGCTGGGGACGAGCGGGAAGGGGCAAGGCGCAACCCAGGCACAAGGTTAATCTCTCTCGCCCGCGTGGGGGAGCAGGGGCTTATCATGCCCCGCATGGTATATCTGGTTGCTCGACATCCATCGCCGGCGTGATGAAACCGCCGGTGCGACATCGTTGAAGGAGTATCGTTTTGGCTTTGGACATCAAGTTGCTCGACATCATTGCCTGCCCGGTCTGCAAGGGCAAGCTGCACTACAACAAGGCCGTGCATGAGCTGGTCTGCCGCTTCGACAAGCTGGCCTATCCGCTGGAGGAGGGGATCCCGGTGCTGCTGGAGAACCGCGCCCGTCCGCTCAGCAGCGACGAGCTGTCGTCATGAGCTTCGTCGTCGTCATTCCGGCCCGCTACGCCTCCACCCGGCTGCCGGGCAAGCCGCTGGCCGACATCCACGGCAAGCCCATGGTGCAGCACGTGGTGGAAAAAGCCCTGCAGTCGGGCGCCGATCGGGTGATCGTCGCCACCGATGACGAGCGGGTGCAGCAGGCGCTGGCCGCCTGCGCCGGGCAGGCCGGTTTCGAGGTGTGCATGACCTCTAAGGATCACCAGTCCGGCACCGAGCGCTTGGCCGAGGTGTGCCGTCACTACGGCTTTGCCGCCGACACCATAGTGGTCAATGTGCAGGGGGATGAGCCGCTCATTCCGCCGGTCATCATCCGTCAGGTGGCGGACAACCTGGCCGCCGCCACGGCGCCCATGGCGACCCTGTCGGTGCCGATCCAGGACGCCGAAGAGGTGTTCAACCCGAACGCCGTCAAGGTAGTGACCGACCAGGAGGGCTACGCCCTCTACTTCAGTCGCGCCTCCATTCCCTGGGATCGGGATCGCTTTGCCGCGAATCGCGAGCAGATTGGCGATCACTACCAGCGCCACATCGGCATCTACGCCTATCGCGCCGGCTTCATCCAGCGTTACGTGGACTGGGCGCCGAGCCTGCTCGAGCAGATCGAGGCGCTGGAGCAGCTGCGGGTGCTCTGGTACGGGGAGAAGATCCACGTGGCCCAGGCGCTCGAGGCGCCGCCGGTCGGGGTGGATACCCAGGCCGATCTGGACAAGGTGCGCGCGCTGCTGGCGAACTGATGCCGACAACAGCAAAAATGACTCTGAACGGTGCCTGCGGGCGCCGTTTTTTGTGTTTAATCTTTATATAATTATTTGATTCAAAACACCATTTATGAGCACTTTCAAACTTTTCCCGGCCATGGTTTGCCAAATCAGCGAGTTTGGTTATGATGCAAGACGCCGTGTTAACCCTAACTGGCATATAACGAGATAAAAAACGGGGTGTTTGGGTGATTAATGTATTCCTGGTCGATGATCATGAGTTGGTGCGTACAGGGATAAGACGCATTCTGGAAGATGTCCGCGGGATCAAGGTGGTGGGCGAGGCGCAGAGCGGGGAAACCGCAGTCACTTTCTGTCGTCAGCACCATCCCGACGTGATCCTGATGGACATGAACATGCCGGGCATCGGCGGCCTGGAGGCGACCCGCAAGATCCTGCGGATCCGGCCCGATGTGCGTATCATAGTGCTGACCATTCATTCAGAAAATCCGTTCCCGACCAAGGTGATGCAGGCGGGTGCCGCCGGCTATCTCACCAAGGGCGCTGCGCCGGACGAGATGATCCACGCCATTCGCCTGGTCCACTCCGGTCAGCGTTACATCTCCCCGGAGATCGCCCAGCAGATGGCCCTGAGCCAGTTTGCCTCGGCCGACGAGAACCCCTTCAAGTCCCTCTCCGAGCGCGAGCTGCAGATCATGATGATGATCACCAAGGGGCAGAAGGTGACCGATATTTCCGAACAGCTCAACCTGAGCCCAAAGACGGTCAACAGCTACCGCTATCGGCTGTTCAGCAAGCTCAACATCAATGGCGATGTGGAGCTTACCCATCTGGCCATTCGCTATGGCATGCTGGATGCCGATACCCTGTAACGGGCGGCGTGTAGCCATCAAAGGCGGCCTGTGCCGCCTTTTTGCTTTTTGCCGGTCTGGCGCAGTATGCTCTGTGCCGTCTTCTGCTTTCATCCGTTGAGCCGAGTTGCCGATGAGCCTCTCTTTCGATCTTCCGTTTGCCGCGATCCCCCAGATCCAGCACCTCGATCCCCGTTGCCGGAGCCAGCATGACCTCGTCTGAACCTCTCTTCGACAGCAAGGCGTTTCTCAGTGCCGTCACCCACCAGAGCGGCGTCTACCGCATGTATGACAGCGGCGGCACCGTCATCTACGTGGGCAAGGCCAAGGATCTGAAAAAACGGCTCGCCTCCTACTTTCGGGCCAACGTCGACAGCATCAAGACCCGCACCCTGGTGCGCCAGATCGCCGACGTGCAGGTGACGGTCACCCACACCGAAACTGAGGCGCTGATCCTCGAGCACAACCTCATCAAGCAGTACCAGCCTCGCTACAACGTGCTGCTGCGCGACGACAAATCCTACCCCTGGATCATCATCACCGCGCACCAGCACCCGCGCATCGGTGTTCATCGCGGTGCCCGCAAGGTGAAGGGGGAGTACTTCGGCCCGTACCCCTCCGGCGGTGCGGTGCGCGAGAGCCTGCACCTGATGCAGAAGATCTTCCCGGTGCGTCAGTGCGAGGATGCGGTCTATGCCAACCGCAGCCGCCCCTGCCTGCTCTACCAGCTCAAGCGCTGCGCCGGCCCCTGCGTGGCCGGGCTGGTGAGCGAGGCCGAGTATGCCCAGCAGGTGGAGCTGGCCAAGCTGTTTCTGGCGGGCAAGAACCAGCAGGTGATAGGCGAATTGGTGGGCAAGATGGAGTCCGCCAGCGGCGATCTGCGTTTCGAGGAGGCGGCCCGCTACCGGGATCAGATCCAGGCGCTGCGCCGGGTGACCGAGCAGCAGTCGGTGAGCGGCAACGTGCTGGACGAGCTCGACGTGGTGGGGGTGGCCTTCGAGCAGGGGACCGCCTGCATCCACGTGCTCTTCATCCGCCAGGGCAAGGTGCTGGGCTCGCGCAGCTACTTCCCGAAAGTGCCGGCCGATACCCAGCTCGACGAGGTGGTGCAATCCTTCCTGCTGCAGTTCTATCTGTCGGGGCAGGGGGGGCGGCAGATCCCGAGCGAGGTATTGCTCGACGTGGCGCTCGAAGACGAGAACGTCATCGCCGAGACCTTGACCCAGACCGCCGGCTACAAGGTGCGGGTGGTGAGTCGTACCCGCGCCGAACGGGCCCGCTTCATCAAGCTTGCCTCCATCAACGCCCAGACCGCGCTGCGCTCGCGGCTCGCCCACAAGAGCACCACCACCGCCCGCTATGACCAGCTGGAGGAGCTGCTGGAGCTGGAGCGCCCCATCGCCCGCATGGAGTGCTTCGATATCTCCCACACCATGGGGGAGCGCACCGTGGCCTCCTGCGTGGTGTTCAACCGGGAAGGGCCGCTCTCCTCGGAATACCGCCGCTTCAACATCGACGGTATCACCGGCGGGGATGACTACGCCGCCATGGAGCAGGCGCTGGAGCGTCGCTTTGGCAAGCAGCAGGAGCCGGACAAGGTGCCTGACGTGCTGTTTATCGATGGCGGCCTTGGCCAACTGCGCCGCGCCGAGGAGATCCTGGCCCGTCAGCTGGAGTTTCTGGGGGGCAAATATCCGCTGCTGGTGGGCATCGCCAAGGGGGTGACCCGCAAGGCGGGGCTGGAGACCCTGATCCTGGGGGAGAGCCACGAAGAGCTGCATTTGCCGGCAGATATGCCCGCCTTGCACCTGATTCAGCACATTCGCGATGAATCCCACCGTTTTGCCATCACCGGCCACCGCGCCAGACGGGCGAAAGCCCGCACCACCAGTACCCTGGAGGACATTCCGGGGGTGGGGCCGAAACGGCGGCAGGCGCTGCTCAAGTACCTGGGTGGGCTGCAGGAGGTGAAAAAAGCCGGGGTGGAGGAGCTCGCCAAGGTGCCCGGCATCAGCCAGGAGCTGGCCCAGTCCATCCACGACGCCCTGCACTCGCTCTAGCATTGGTAGCCGAGACGGGGTGAATGCGCCTCCATGTTGCCCCTGTTTGCCCTGATGGCGAACAGGGGTTGTCGCCCAAGGTATCGGCAAGGGGCGAGTTGAGTCACATCATTCACTCTGGGTTCATTCACTTCGGGGATCCCGGCACACAAGAGCCGTGACGCAGGGGGGCCGTAAATGCCATAATGGCCCGCATCCTGAGGTTGTTGATGGATTCATAGACCAAGGCGGGCGCCTGTCCGGTTGCATCCGTGATCGGCTTGGGGCTACCATGTAGCGGCATACAAGAAGTGGCTGAAAATAATGACAAATATTCCTAATCTGCTGACGTTTTTTCGGATCTTGCTCATCCCCGTCTTCGTCATCCTGTTCTACCTTCCCTATCAGTGGTCCTATCTGGCGGCGGCCATCGTCTTCATCCTGGCGGCGGCGACTGACTGGTTTGACGGCTACCTTGCCCGCAAGCTGAACCAGTCCACTGCCTTCGGCGCTTTCCTCGATCCGGTGGCCGACAAGATCATGGTGGCGGCGGCGCTGGTGGTGATCGTCGAGCACTACAACACCATCTGGGTGACCATTCCTGCCATGACCATGATTGGCCGCGAGATCATCATCTCCGCCCTGCGCGAGTGGATGGCCGAGCTTGGCAAGCGCTCCTCGGTGGCGGTCAGCTGGATTGGCAAATGGAAGACCATGATCCAGATGGTGTCGCTCACCGGTCTCATCTGGCAGTACGACATCTGGATGGTGTGGCTGGCCTATGTGCTGCTCTATGTGGCCACCGTGCTCACCTTCTGGTCCATGTTCCAGTACATGAAAGCCGCCTGGGGCGATCTGACCTACCACTCCCGCTTCTAGTCTGCGTTTGTACTAAGCACCGTTTCCCCGCACTTGGGGCAGGGAAACGGTCGTGAACGTTGAAAATGCAGGAAAAGGGCAAAAAACACTCGAACGATCAGGGTATTAAACATTTTTGGTTGACTGGGCGAGGAACATCGCTAGAATGCGTCCTCGTAGTCAGGCAGTCAGCCAGACCATTGCGGGAATAGCTCAGTTGGTAGAGCACGACCTTGCCAAGGTCGGGGTCGCGAGTTCGAGTCTCGTTTCCCGCTCCAAATTCAGACAATAGAGAGCTTCTCTCTTTTGCATGGCGCGTTAGCAAAGCGGTTATGCAGCGGATTGCAAATCCGTTTAGTCCGGTTCGACTCCGGAACGTGCCTCCATATTGACAAGCCCGCGGCGCGAGCTTGATACCGATTACGGTGCCCGAGTGGTGAAATCGGTAGACACAAGGGATTTAAAATCCCTCGACGTTCGCGTCGTGCCGGTTCGATTCCGGCCTCGGGCACCATTAAGATTAAAGAAAAAAGCCTTTCAGATTAAACAGATACGACGCTTTATTGCGTCGTTTTTGTTTTTAACTCTCTCCAAGATTTCTCTCCAACTTTTCCTTTCTTGTCCATTTCTTGTCTAAGCGACTTACTACTTCCTGCGACTTGTTGCGAACAACCTGCGCTTCGCCCCAACATAGCCAAGGACACGTGGTTAGCCTGCGCTCCGGGCCTTTCCGGGGTCTGTCTCTGGTGCTGACACAAGTGCCGCTCACCGTTACCCCTTCCGCTTCACCCCCTCCTAAACCCGCATTGAATCCTCTTTGAAACAGATATTAATCCCATGATCTAACCCATCATCGGAGGTATCTATGCAGACCAAATTTCGCTTTACCAATGCAGCCATCAAGGCTTTGCCCGCACAACAACGAGACGCAGGCGCTACTGAACTGGAGTTCTCCGATACAGAGCTCATTGGCTTAAAACTCTTGTCAGGAAAAAGCCAGGGCAGTAAGCGTTTCCTACTGCGCTATACCCTCCAGGGCAAGAAGCGCAGCATCGCTTTGGGACGATTCGGCGATATCGATGTGAGCCAAGCCAGGACCATTGCCCGCAAGTACAAGGCGATGCTGGCAGAAGGCATCGACCCGGTAGCAGAGCGGGATAGCTACAAAACTGAGCCCACCCTTTCGGAGTTCTTCTGGCAGACCTTTTTGCCGCACCTCAAGACCATCGGCAAGCGGTCGATCAACAGTGACATTCAGCGGTTCAAACACAACATAGAACCACGCTTTGGGGCCATGCGTTACCGACAGCTCAAGGCGATGGATGTCCTGCAGTTGCAATCGGAGATGGTTCACCCTAACAACCCTCAGCAGACGGCCTACGCGCCGAGTACCGCCAACAGGGTATTGGCCCAGTTAAAGACCATGGGCAGCTATGCGGTGCGCTGGGGCATTCTGGACACCAACGAGGCGGCCAAGATCAAGCTGTTGAAGGAGGACAATGCCAGGACGCGTTTCCTATCGATTGAAGAGATGAAACGGGTCATTGAGGTGGCATTGCAGGATCGCAATCAAGCCGCAGGCAGCTTCATCGCGATGCTCTACCTGACGGGGGCGAGAAAGTCAGAGGTGTTACTCGCTAAATGGGAACATGTGAACTGGGAGGATAAGACGCTGTTCGTACCCCTGACCAAGAATGGCAAGAGCCGGATCATTTACCTGAGCACATTGGCTATCGATATTCTGGAGAAGCTCCCCAGAATAGCCGGTAATCCCTATGTATTCGCGAGCCAGCATATTCGATGTCAGGGCAAGCCCATCGGTGAACCCAGATGTGCCTATGAACGGGTGTTGCAGAAAGCCGGTATCGAAGACCGCGATGAGGTCTGCTTCCATACAGCTCGCCATTCGGTCGCCAGTGCCTTGGTCTCTTCCGGGCAATACAGCCTGTATGACGTCAAGGCACAACTAGCCCACGCCAGCATTCAATCCTCCCAGCGGTATGCAAAGCTGACCTCTGAGCGCAGTCGCAATATCAGCGAAGGTCTCTCGTCTATGATCCAGGCGGAGTGACCGAAAAGGTATTGTTTATAAACAGATATTAATAACCAGACAGCGCTGTCACATCGGCTGTTGGTCCACATGTCACAGTTCCCAGGCCCTTAAGTTCATCTGAGCTTAAGGGCCTTTTAGTTGGAGAGAAACACGATGAAAACTTGTATGGAATGGCCGGAGGAGACATTGCTCGCGGCCTACCCGGACATTTACTCACTGGTCATGGAGCAAATTATCGAGCCCTTTTCATCAGTAGAGGAGGCGAGGGCATTCTGGGACACGACCGGTTGTAGTCTGGTCATTATCGAGATGACGGACTCGGTGAATGAGTTCCAGGCCATGCCACAGCATACCCAGAATCAGGTGATGTTCGGTTTGCGTTACCCGGAGCAAGAATTCGCCATATCCGAAGACTGGCGCCTGCTGCTGGCCATTCTCAACGATGAGGGGGCGGGGATTTACCTGCTGATCCACTCAAATGCACCGCTGCTTCCCACCCTGGAGGTGATGCACCATGAGTAATCCCAGCCATAGCGACATCATGCGCAAGTTAAAAGAGATCAAGGGGATTAAGGAGCTGCTGGAGAAGGCCGTGCTCTTGTATGTCCTGCTCACGGATGGCGATCTGCCGGTCTGGTGCTATGCGCTCATCATCGGTGCGCTGGCTTATCTGGTAAACCCGTTCGACGTGGTACCAGACCCCATTCCATTTGCCGGTTATCTGGATGACTTATCAGTCATCACCTCGGCATTAGCCGCATTACCGGTTAAGTCACATCACCGTCAATCTGCCAAGGATCGGATGAGATCACTGTGACAGTGATGGAGTCGGTCCTATCGCGCTATCGCGTTTTCTATGACCCTTTATCTATGACCCATCTACCGATGAACTGGAGATCGCAATCTCCGGTTATCTAACGACGTTGTAAGGAAACTATCATGGCAAGACCCCGTAAACACCGCGTTGAAGAGACCCCTAAACCCGCCAGCACCACGCCAGCCGACGAGAGCCCTCTCACATCTGGAGCAAGCGGCTGCGCCGAGCCTCTCTCGCCAGCCCTTGCGGCTGACGCCGACAAGGCCAGGCCTGGACCCGGCGACACCGCAGACTCCGTGCCCGGCGGTCCTGCCCCCATACACGCCTTGCTCAACCATACCGCCGAGAAACTCAGTGCCCGATCAGAAGGGCTGATTTTCTATGCCATCGGTCGTCATGAAGAGAGTGGCGAGCTGTTCCTGAAAATTACAGGCAATCAGGGTGGGGGTCTGCATAGCAAGGAGTGGATTGCGCTGTCGGCGATTGACGATGTGTTGCGCTCCTTGCCCGCAGACAAGCCGTTTAAATCCAGCGTCATGAAGCGACTGTTTAATGGTGGCAGCGCCAATAACGCCGGATTCTTATCAGCCATTCTGCGTTCGGATGGTCTGAAGTTGATCCAGAAGGCAGACGGCAATCCGATGCTGCACGAACTGGTGCCTGATTACCTTGAGCGCTTGGGTTCGCTAACCAATGAGCTCTGTACCGTAACTTCTACCATCGAATAACCCCTGCATAGTGCTCACCTGCCCAAGGGTGAGCCCCCCCAAACAACCAATCTGAGGTGATTATGACGATCCCATTTGCGGGCGATTTTGCCCTGCCTGTCAGTCAGGCGTTGATGAGTATTCTGGATCAGGAACTGGTTAGATCTGGAATGGTGCTGAAGGGAAAATCCAGTCTGGTCTTCAACTTCCGAGACCCGGATTACGGCCCGGTTCGTGGTGGGTTCCATCCGGTAGAAATACGGCTGCTAAAGCGTAAAGACCAGTGGCAGTTCGATTACGTGACGGACTTTAGCTATCAGGGGCCGGAGGATATGGCGGAGCTGGTCAAAGAGATCGACTTCAACTTTTTGAGCGAAGAATACTACCTGCTCCGTTACGGCCAGATGGGACCCGCGTCGGCCAGGGAGCTCTATACGATGTGGGAGTCGAACTTCGTCAGTTACTACCAGATGGGCGTGTTTACCGTCTCAGTGGCTGCGTAACCGTCGCACCGGACAGGAGAGGAACAGGAATCAGCGGCGGTTTGGTTCTGGCAGCGGTGCTGCTGTGTTTACCTTTCCATGCGGGGCAAAGAGCCATGGACTAACCCAACACGAAACCGGTCAGCGGCTCAGTAGGTTAGTCCATCCTTCGGCTGCTTCAGGTGTCTCTCTCAGCCACCATCCCCAAAACAAGTATCCCCCGGCCTGTGGCTGGGAGGCTTGTTTTTTTGTCATCGGCGGGGAGGGAGAAAGACAGATATGTGTGTATCCCCAATAGCGTTATTCCACCAAGCCTGATTTACATTAATTATCAGTTAGTTATGTGGTCATCATCTTATGCAACAGGGGGCGGCTGCGCAGTCAGTCCCAAAGCGTCTCTGTCCATTGAACGTCGACAACAAAGAAAGTTCGAGCATCTTCTCATTGTGTGATGGCCGCAAATGTCCATCAGCTCAATGAGGTGATAAGGTAGGACTCCCTCGCATCATGAGTTAGTGTTTGTCACAACCTGAGGTCTGAGCAATCTGGTAGCGACAGCCAGGATGGCAGCGTTGATTGCCACATTAGAGCAACGAGATCGTGCATTGCATTGCATTGCATTGCATTGCATAAGTATGAAGCGTGTTTGGGGCGCTCATACTATATGGCATCCGCCAACGTAAATACGTGTGGCACTGCTCGGTATCTGGCTACTGGAGACCACAGAATTGCCATAGTCTGTTTCGAACGGATAACAAGAGCGGTCCATAGACTGAGGTTTGCATTGTCCATAAGGCTAAGGGTCATTTGGAGTTGTTGATGGATTGGGAAGACCTGCTGCATAGCCTGAGGGACTTGCTGGCTCAACGTGGCAGCACAGAGTCGGAAAAACATGTTCTGGATCTGTTGAAGGAGCGTACAACCGATAATGAGTTGTACTCGCGTGGTCAGACCCTAGATGATTGGCAACTGGATCAGGCCAAGATTGTGGCCTGCGATATTCTGCGAGACCATCCGGATCTACTAGACATTATTAGAAATCTTGAGCTGAAAAGCCTATGCGATCGTCACAAGGCTGCTCATTTGCCAGCTCACAAAACCCGCAACCGTGAACAACTGCTTCAATCAGTCAACGTCCTGGTGAGCTCCGGAAAGCTAGTTGCCGCAGAAGAGTTGCTTGAAGAAGAACTTGCTGAAAACGAAGATCCTGAGCTGCTAGATCTCTTAGGACGAGTCTACATACTACAGAGCCGTCCAAAGCAGGCGGCGGCTTTGATGCAACAGGCTTTTCTGGCGAAAAGGCAACAGAGCGCCTTTCTTGATCTGTCTCCAGAAGTCGATGTCGTCTCAGAGAGGGATGATGAGACGATCACAGCTACTGATTTGGAATACATTACCGCTGATGCCAGTGTTTTTGTCGGGCTAGACCCCTTCCCCTGTTTGCGGGACGAAGTCTATGAAACGGTTATTTTGCCGGTTCCATTGTCAGTAACTGAGGATACGCGAGTTATTTCTGCCAATGAGCGCGAAACCCTATCCTTAGCTCGTACATGTAAGCCTGTGGATGTGGCGTCAACGGCGCAGGGGCCCAAGACCTTAGTGAGCCATGCCCCCCACTTCAAAGTAGTCCCGTCACACTCAACACAGGTATCTGTAACGGTGGACGACGTTCTCTGTGAAGCAATCCCTCAACTGCCTCAGACACCTAAGGAAGCAATAATTGATTATCAGTGGCCTTCTGGTTCAGAGAGCTACTACAGCGATAGCCATATTCAAGAGTTGGTTGGTGGTATAGATTTTTGCGATCCACATGAATTCGCCCTCGATTTTGAAGGGTATCAAGTCAATCAGCCTGATAGTTATGAGCCTGAGGATGACTTCTTCGACAATGATGAGATATTGGTCGAGCAGGATGATCTCTATTTTGGTGTAGCTGATGAACTTGACATTCATGATGACCAAAATGACGACGAATTTGCGGCTTATGCCTTTGATCCCGACGACGTGTATGACAGCCAAGGTAGCTTCGATTCTGATACTGAGCTGTTTGATGAAAGACTTAGCCGTGAAGATCGAGCTCTGCAGAAAGCAGTAGAGCTGATTAGCCGAGCGGGCTGGTCATTATCGATGCTTCCCTTAGTTCAGCAGATTTTTGTGATGAACGGGTGGGGTGCCACTCGGCTAGCATTGGAGCGAGAAATTGACAAAGGTATGAGCCCAGATGAGCTGATCCTGGCTGCTCATGTGAAAGCACTTTGGGCTGAGAATGACTACTACTGGATTGCCTATGACAGGAACGGTTCAAGCAACTTGTCACAGTATGTTATGTCATGGCCGACAGCCTTGATGCTGATTCGAGCCTTTGAATCATTGCCGCAAATAGAGGAAATCGAGCAGTTCATCGAATCGTTGTTTGAGTACTGGTACGACAGGTCTAGCCTCCGTCGAGCATTCCGCTCGTTCAACCGTTTCCTCTGGTTTCGGATTTGTAACCTACCTGGCTGTTTACCCGCCAGTCTGCCATTCAACTTTTGCAGTCCTCATGAATTACCTGTCGAGGAGTACAGCGACCTTGGGATTAGTGATCTGCTGGTGATCGAACAGACAACCAAGCTACGTGCTTACGGTGTGTTTCAAACCAAACACCCCCAGGAACCTAGCTGCTATGCGAGTGACAAGCCCATTCCTGTAGATGCGTATTCAATGGCCACGCAAACGAGCAAGGAGATCTCAATCGATGTCTGATCAAAGTCTTACCCATGTTACCGGCTGCTGGGTTAGCCAACCCCTGCCCAGCGGCGAAAAGTACCGTTACGGCATGGTCAAGATGGCTCACGGAGACAGTGGCTCCCAATTGCAGGTGAGTTGGTTCATGCCTGAGCGCTCCCAAGGCATGGTTGACGCCAGCTTGGTTGGCTCTGGTTTCCAGAACGGCATGGATGTTCAGGATGCGACTCCCGGTACAGGTGTGCGCTCGCTGGGTATTGGCAGCATCATGCAGCAGCGTATCCTGGCGGGCTCTCAGCAAGTGCTGGTCGATTTTCCGGAGAGTGGAGAGCGGCACTGGTTGCCCTATCAGCACCTGCGCCAAGTGAAAGGCGCCAAGCACCGCTTTATCACAGCAGCCACAGGCAAGGAACTGGATGCAGAGCGCATGCGCTTGCGCATGCTCGCGCATGCCATCGAGACCTGGAACGAGAACACAGGGGCGCTCTCGCATCTGGATATCGAGCCCTTACCACACCAGATCAACTTGGTTCACCACATCTTGGCCTCAGGCAATTTCAACTGGCTGATTGCCGATGACGTGGGGCTCGGTAAAACCATCGAAACCGGCATGCTCTTGCATGCCTTGCATCAGCGTCGACAGATCAAGCGGGTTCTGCTGATAACTCCAGCTGGGCTGACCAAACAATGGCAGGAGGAGCTCTACGACAAGTTCAAGCTGGATGAGTTCGAGATCTACGGAGAAGACTTCTCCATCAACGAGCCGCGTCAGTGGAAGATGCATGACCACGTGATCGGCTCCATGGATCGCTTCAAGCAGGAAGACCACTTGGCAAGTCTGCTGCAGGCCGAGGATTGGGACCTGATCATTTTCGATGAAGGGCATCGCCTCAGTCGCCGCCAGTACGGGCAAAAGCTCGACAGTTCTGATCGTTACTCGTTGGCAGCCAGTCTGCGCGGAAAAACTGAGCATATGTTGCTGCTTAGTGCCACGCCTCACCAGGGCATGCAGGACAAGTTCATCGCCTTGCTCGAACTGTTGCGTCCCAAGCGTCGTCGCGAGCTGCTGATGCTCAACCTCAAACCGGAAATCCTC
Source organism: Aeromonas sp. QDB54 (assembly GCF_027707385.1). Lineage (NCBI taxonomy): Bacteria > Pseudomonadati > Pseudomonadota > Gammaproteobacteria > Aeromonadales > Aeromonadaceae > Aeromonas > Aeromonas sp. QDB54. The sequence goes on from NZ_JAPCIT010000010.1 coordinate 160,693, forward strand.
CATGACATGGTCTACCGCAACCACAAAGCGGATGTGACCGATGCTGAGGGTAACTTCATCTTCCAAGGGAAGATCACGCGCGCGATGAAAGTGCCTGCTAGCGAGGAATCACAGACTTTTGATAAGGGCCTGCAGGATTACTTACGCCGTGGCTACGCAGCTAGTGTGGAGATGGGGCGCACAGGTAACGCTATCGGCTTCGTGATGACGGTCTATCGCAAGCTGGCTGCATCCAGCTCGGCGGCAATCCTCAACGCGCTCTGCAATCGCCTGGCTCGCTTGGAAAAGAAACTCAACGGCGAGCATGGAACAGATGAGCCGGTCGACGAGCGCTACTTCGGCGAATGGGAAGAGCAGCTGGCAACAAACGCCAAGGAGTTCTTCGCCGGGGAAATTATGCTGCTAAATGATCTGATCGAGGAAGCTGAACAGCTCAAGCATAACGACCGCAAACTCCAGCTCTTCATCGATGAGGTCATCCGCAAGATTCTTGCAGCCAACCCCGTAGAAAAGGTGTTGATCTTCACCGAGTACCGCACGACACAAGATTACCTGTGCGAGACCTTGCGGTGTCATTTCGGCGCAGACAAAGTCGAGCTTATAAATGGCTCGATGGGGCATACTGAGCGCCGAGAGGCCATTACCCGATTTGAGGATCAAGGCCAGTTCTTGATCTCCACCGAGGCCGGTGGCGAAGGTATCAACCTGCAGCGACAATGCCATATCATGATTAACTTCGATCTACCCTGGAACCCCATGCGTCTAGTTCAGCGGATCGGTCGCCTCTATCGCTACGGCCAGAAGAAAAAGGTAGTGGTCTTCAACATCCACCAGCCTGACACCATGGATCAGCAGATCATCGACCTGTTGTACGACCGCATCGACTCTGTGGTTCATGACATGGCTGTGGTACAGAAAGATGAATTCAACGAGGGCCTGAAAGACGAGATCCTCGGGGAACTGGCTGAGCTCATTGATGTCGAGGATATCCTGCAGGCGGCCACACTGCAGGGGATCGAGCGCACTCGCGAGCGCATTGATGAAGCCCTGCACCAAGCGCATACAGCAATCGCCAAGCAGCGTGAACTGTTCGAGTATGCGGCCAGAAGTGATGCTAACGAGTTGCGTGATGAGCTGGAAATCACTCAAGAACACCTGCTCAGCTTCGTGCTGGGTATGTGTTATCAGCTAGGTATAGACGTCGTCGAACGCACCCACAAGAGCAAGATGCTGCGTATCCGCTTGCCGGAGCTAGTGATGCGCGAGCTAGGCATGTCGTCCAAGGCGTCACCGCGTATGGATGTCACCCTGGATCGCGAGCTAGCGGCCCATCGGCCGGATACCCAAATGCTCGATCTCAACTCGCCACTCATGCAGTACCTGCTCAACAAGGCACGTGACTACGACTTTGGTGGCCTGGCTGCAGTGGTGCAGGGAGATGAGCTAGGTGAAGGAGCGCTGTTTGGTGCCATGCTGCGCTGGCAAGGATTGCAGGGAAAACGTATGCGCCAGGAGTTCGTGACCATTCAGGTCAATGAGGGGGGCGCGCAGTTGAATACCGAAGCCATTGGGCAGTGGTTGCTGCAGCCAGCGCAACCTGCCGAGCTAAAACCGATGTCAGAGCACTGCAAGGCGCTGTTTGCAGATGCTGAAAGTGCCGTCAATCAACGGCTCGCCAATGTCAGTAACCGCTACATAATTCCGGAAAGCCTGCAATGGGCCAGCGCCGGCTGGACGATTTAAGGAATCTGTAGTGCATCTTATCAGTGCCACGTAAAGAGAAGGGGGAAGCAACCACTATGTTGTTTCCCCAATCGCTTTATTACACCAGCCAGATATTAATATATAAATCAATCAGTTATCATTTCATGGCTCGGCGCATCCTGCGTGATTTGCGCCATCCTTGCCTTGGCTCTGTTCAGTCTGTCTTGGAGCTGAAGTATGTCCTCGGGCTTGAACATCGCCCCCAGATCTAACCCCGGACACTCTTGCAGGATCACCCGCACCAGGCGGACGGTGCGTGTCGTCACCGGTACACACTGCCCGACCAGCTTGGCGCGTTTGGCGGACTTACAGTCATCAACACTGGTTGGGCAGCCATTGATGGTCAGCCATTCGGCCAGCTCATCGTACCCCATCGTTTTCGTCATACCGAAAGCGGACTGGGTATAAGCACGCAGGAAAACCCGCTTTAGGATGCCAAGCGAACCTTCATCCGTCACACGCATTGGCAATCCTTTTATCGACGTCTTGCAGACGAAGTAATCCTCCCAGCTCTCCCAGTCATTGAGGGTCTTCAGGCAGTTCGTTCGCCGCCAGTTATCGAATACCACACGTTGCTCCATAGCGGCAGCTACCGTCGACCAGGGGCGTGTATCAAAACAAATATGCTCGGTGCCTAGCACACTCTGCATTGATGGCAGCATGGGTTGCCGCTTGAAGTCGAACTCAAGATTCAGGGTCTTTGACCTGCTCACGGATACGAGATCGCGTTCATTGATCCACATTTCAGTCGTAGATATTAAATGGTCACTATCGACTTTTTGGCCGGGGGCACGATTCAGATACAGGTCAAGCATGTACGCCTGATGCAGCTCCTTAGTGCAGGGGGGCTTAACCCCAGCCTTGGCCAGGATCTGGGGCTGACCCTCAACGCCTTCTGAGGTGAGTTGACCACGAGTCTTCATCGCGATGACCTGTTTAACCTGATGTTTTTGCTCCAGCATCCGAAAGCCAGGGCCATCCAGTCGCTCGCCCAGTTCCTGAAAGCGGCGGCATATCGGGCCAGTCAACACAAGTTCGTCATATGTAGCATCGGTGAGGAAGCCATCTGTCGTGACGCTCACCACTGTTCGGTGAGCGGGGATGGAGGCCAAGACTTCTCCGAGTACGGCACGGATCAGGCCGGTCGTATGCGCGGCAAAGAATGCGTTGGTGATGGCGGAGCGCTCAATGGGCTTGCTCAATCCACTGGATGTATCGAAGGCTGACTTGCCCCTCAGACCTTGTGCCAGCTTGCCATAGAGAGAGTTACCAATTTCTTTCCAAAGCAGCTCTTCGAAGGATTTCTTCACATACGATTGGCGTTTTTCCCGAACCTGCGAGACAAAGGGCTCAAACAGGCGCTGCGTCGTATCTGCCCAAGGGATGATGACACCCTGATGTATCTCAATCTGGCAACCCATGCGGAGTGCGACCTCGATCTCTGGTGCGGTACAGAAAGATTCACCAGTGAGGGGAAACAGCAGGCCAATTTCAGTACGCACCGGTAGGCTGGGATAACGTGTCCCGTATGGAAATCTATATTTAACGCGAGCAAGACCAAAGACATGGCCACAGAACTCGGCTGTGTTGGTGGTCATTCGCCCTCGCTCATAATCAAGGGGAAAAAGGTCAACAAGCCCTGTGGTATAGGCTCCGCTGAGGTCAAAATCGTTGAAGAGCGATAGTGGGGTCGGGCCACCCCAAAAGCATTCATTTCGTCCACCGTGGTAGCAATCGATGGCAAAACCCTCGAATAGCTTTGCTTCAGGGGCCATTTCCCGGGCCTTCTTGGTCACAGGTCTGGATGCATTCTTGTTCCATCCAGTTTGCACCACCTCATGAGTTCCAAATAGCTGATCCCGGTCTTGGCCCGTTTCGCGCAGATGTTTCAGGAACACCGATGTGGCACAGCCTCCAATCGTCTTTGGCAGGGATGAAAGCCCCAGTGTCTTAGCGAATGCATGGAGTTGAAGGCCATATTTGACTGCAATTTCGGCATCGCGCAGGGCATAAGCTTCAAAGGCTGCCTTGTTGCTGGCAAGTAGTTCATCCATGCGATCAATAGACTGACCCGCAGGGAGAGACAATTTGGGTAAGCCAATGAGTTCACCAACGGCTGCAAGGCCCGCACCACCAGGGGTGTGTAACATAGTATCGACAAAGGTGATCAAGGTTCTTTGTGCTTTACGCTGCTTGTCTCGCAAAATCAGCGGGGCCGGTTTTGCTTGACGGTGCAAGACGTTCTCAAGATCGATGCCATAGGCATTGTTTACTGACGCCACTGTTCGGCGAATGCCATTAACCTGGGTTTTGAACCGCCAGAAGTCGCCAAATGAGGCAAGGTCTGCTCTTAGGAAATGGGCATACACAAAGACATGTTTGGGCCACTCCGTGAGTATCCCTTTTTCCTTACATACCACTACGATGTGGCCGAGGAATTTATCGAAACTCAGGCGATCAGATGTCCGATTGGATGCGGGGTAAATGATGTCTGAATGTTCTCCTTTCTCTGTCATAGCAAAGAACTGGTAGGAGAGAATGTCGTTACGCTTTGTCGCGGGATTGTAAACGTATTCGCTGTCTATGCCGATATGGAGCCTAGCCCCTTTGGCCGGGGTTACTGTCTCTCCCGGTTTGAGATAATGCTGAGTGCGTAACCGCAGTGCCTTGTTGGTAGAATTCTCCTGCACGGGTAGCAGGTAATCAGGTATGTCGGGGTCTCCCGCAATCACATCAGAACTCAGGCCATCTATCATCCAGTCAGGAAGGCGTGAGGGAGCATTCATGTACTGGCAGGGGTCGAGTGCGCTTTCAATCGCGAGCGCCAATGCACTCTGGTGTTGCTCGTCGTTGAGCATGCCGTAGTCATCGGGAAGGGGGCTGTTATTAAGCTCCGGCAGCAGGTCGGTATCTGCGTAGGGAAAGCTCACCGCCGTGTCTCCAGCATTATGTGTAGGTTTTTCTTGTCTTTTCATGTGTGTTGGCTCGTAAAAAAAGGGCCTCCTTGGAGACCCTTTATTGAAGAGGAATACGGTTAGGCGCTTAGCTGGCGTTCGATAGCCTCCATGTCCTCATCAAGTTCTTCTTTAGAGTCGCATGTAACCCACAGGGGCTTGGTGTCCGGCAACAGAAGGGAAATACTGATCCAGACATTGGCGTCTTTTACGATCGGGGTGCAACCGGCAATCAGGTCTGTTGCGACCAGTAACTTCTTGGTTCGGATGAACTTGCGCTTCTTTCGCTTGAGCACGAGACTAGAGACCTCTTTGAAGCGCTCCTCGATTTCTTGTCGGTCACTGCTCCTGTACATAATGGCCGGGTATGAGTTGCTGTCGGACCATGCCATCAGCGCATGTGGCTGGTCGGGATCATTGAGCTGCATGTGTGCAACGCGGCTGATCGTGCCGAGGTTCGTCAAACCATCGTTCACTTTGATGAATGCACCTACGATTTGATAGGTAGCGGTGTGTTGAGTGCTATTTGTGCTCATGAGAGCCTCCTGTAGTTAGGGTTGTTAATTTAGGTTTTGCAGTTGTTTACGTTCCCACTTCTCCACTTCACTTAGTGGGAACCGGGTTTGCCGCCCGATGGTGACAAATGCGGGTAGTGTCTCGGGTGCGATGATCATTTGCTTGTCCAGCCAGCTTTTTGAGATGCGCCACCGCAGCGCTAACTCGCTTCGTGTCAACATATGTACACCGTCCATCACTACCTCTCGTTTGCCTGTTCGTGCGACTGGATTGCAGTATTCAGAAGTTGACCCCCCAAAGCATTGACAACACATGCATTGCGGAATTTTGTGTGTTTTGGTTTCTAATGGGTCTTAATGATGTTCCGCGCAACTCAACTGCAACACGCTGTGGGCAGTGGTATGTCTTCAGAGAGCCATTGCTGTTGAGTGGCATTGATATGAGGGAGTAAGTGGGTCGTGGTGCGTTGCTGATATCGCATCGCCATCTGTAGTGATGAGTGGTTCAGGGCCTGTGCAACCATGGCAATGTCACCCGTCTGTAGCATCAGTTCCGTGGCAAAGGTTCGGCGGAGATCATGAATGCAAAGGTCACTGATCCCTGCTGTAGCACAAATCCGCTGAAAGGCATGCCGTGGGTAGCTCATGTACCCTGAAGAGGATTGGGAGGAGGGGAAAAGAAACCTCTGTTTGTTGACCAGTAATTGCTGTGTTTCGATGAGCCTGATGGCATGAGACGTCAGGGCCACTTGGTGAGGTAATCCATTCTTGGTCGTAGGCAGGATCAGGTAAGCCTCATCGAGGTGCAAGTGGGCTTGTTCTATGGAGCACACCTCCCCAATTCGCATCCCTGTGTAGAGAGACAGTAATAGCGACCGACTTGCTTCCGAGTTTTGGGCATAACATGCATCGATAAAACGTGACCGTTCATCAAGGCTCAGGATCCGCTTGCGTTCATTATTTTCCTTGAGTTGCCGTAACCCATTCATCGGTGAGACAGAGAGGTATCCGTGCTCCACGGCCAAGGTCAGCATCCTCGACAGGGCAGACAAGATCTTGTTCACAGTGGCAGGCTTGAGGTGTTCAGCAAGTCGCCTTTGGAAGGCCACAATGGTTTGGCGATCCAGTGTTTTTAGACGACGGCTTCCAAACTCTGGCAGAATGTGTTTTCTGACCTTGGACAGCTCTGACTGCGTATTGCGCTTATGCAGCTGCAGATCGTCGAGGTAGGCGGTTTCAAAGATCTCTTGGAGGGTTTTGTTTTGCCCCAGGGGATACGTATTGCGGGCAAGTTTATGGAGCCTCGCATGTACCTCATCCCTGGCCTCTTGTATGGAGATCTGCGGATAGGGGCCAATGGTCTCGAAGACCCGTTTGTAACGATGGGTTGTGTCGAAGACGAAAGACGTAGATAGAGCGTACCGGTACACGTATAGCTGCCTTACGTCAGCATCACGATATACCTGCTGCTTGCCATTGGCTGGCGGTGGTAGGGTCTCAAGTGCTCGTTTTGTCAGTTTCAGATTAGTAATGGACATAGGTCCTCCTTCAGAAAAAGGAGGATGCTAGGTCATTGGGGTGGTTACATCATTGACATCACATGCATTCAGGAAATGCTATTTTTGTTAAGTAGCATTCTCATTATTTGTCGGCTCAGACAGGAGCGGTCCATCTTTTCCGATAATCTTATTAAGGGTGCGTAGCATCACTCTTTTTTCATGCTTGGTTGCAAGGCTTTCTAGTTTCGGTCTAGTAGATGGGTCGATTAGTGGGGCACCATGACAAGTAAAAACATCATCACAAATGCTTATCAAAACAAGTAATAGGTTGTTTATAGTGTATGTAAAGGGCTTCCCCGGCGTACTGTATAGTGCGGAGACGTGATCCCAATTTCTTTCCAAATAATATATGACTAACTTGATGTATAGGTTTCTTGTGATGGTTCGAACGGCACTGTTGGGTATTTTTGTTCCATGGAATCGCTCGTTCCTCATGTTTGAAATTGCATATGCATCAGGGGATTTAATCCGCGACCTGTGGTCTTGAAGTTTCCCAACATCGGCGATTTTTGTCAGAACCTGGAAAGCTGCGATGCTAAAAACCGTTCCTATAAACCCGGCTTTATCAATTGCGTAGGCAGTGGAAGTGTTTACATCTATCTTAGCTAGCACACGAATCGCATGCTCAATAAACAGTCCTCGAGCAAAGTGCGCTTTTATTTTCATTCTCTTTGTTTGATCACTTTTAATTTTAATATATGAGGGAATGTCTACTCTATCTAAGAGTGATATCAGCAGGGTGGAAAGGTTTGTTGCGTATTCGGTGAGTTCATTATGCTCAGGATAATAATAGGCATCCGTTGTTGATTTATAAACTTGGTCGCACTTTTCAAACTCATCTAATAGTGCAACGTACAAGCGTTTAGTTTCTCCAGTTAAACTTTCTCTTACGTCAGTTTTTCCAAAAAGGCTTAAGCAAAAAGAAATTAAATTTTCGAGAGTTTTTGCCTGCACATTAGTCTTTTTAACACTTTCGGCATGAAGGTAGTGCAGGTATTTACTAAGTAGCTCTAAGTTGTAGTATTGTTCTAGACGAGAAGTTTTACTTTTAGAGTAAATATATATGGACTGCTTTTTTAACGTAACGTTATCGCCAGTGACGTCAAATACGAGATCAGGTGAATAATCAGGGTGATTTTCAAGAACATATGCGATATCTGGGTCGTTATCATCAATTAGATATTTGTGCTGCATAAAAAATCCTAAGGTGAGAATAACAGCTTCTAATAGTATTTTTCCTGATTATCCATGATCCTCAAATCGCTGCAAGAGCTGGTATAGCATTGAAGGGTAAGCAGCTACCATGACGTTGCTTCCTAAATCATCCCTCAGGACATCCACCTAGTTCGTAAGCGTTCACCGAGACCGCGTTGACACAACAAAAAGTGGGACGATCGTCTCTTGATCCCACTTACCTGCTTGCTTGATCCCGTCCGTCAGGCACGCTGCATCTATGAGCAAAATCACCATACCTCCATCAGGCGTACCATCCACCCAGGAGCAGGCCAACGAACTGATTGGCAAGCTCCTCGATAGTGTTGCCGAACTGGAGGATCGCCTCAAACAGAACAGTGGCAACTCTTCCAAGCCGCCTTCAAGCGATGGTCCTGAGGTTGTTCCGCCTGTTCGCAAGCGGCCTGCTTCCGGCAAGAAGCGCGGAGCCCAACCCGGCCTCTTTTGACTCAAATTCCACGATGGACCGAATCTTCAAGCGCTTGATTATCTAGGCCCACCAGTACGGTGGGCTTCTTCGTTGGTCTCTCCAACCAGAGGGATAGGGAAGGTGCGAACAAGTCCCTGATATGAGATCATGTTTGTCATCTGGAGCCATGGAACAGGGTTCATCATGAGT